>JBQCGE010000056.1:0-17806 GCA_051955955.1 Verrucomicrobiota bacterium | reverse complement strand
GGGTGCGCTCATGGGCGGAAACTCGCCCGGAGCGAAAACTCCCGCCCCTGCCCCCGCTCAACCCGCGCCTGCTCGCGAATCCGTCCCGGTTGCCCCGACTGCCGCCGGGGAGCAGGTTCATCGCGTACCAATCACGCAAATCAAACCGTGTCCTTTTCAGCCTCGAAAACATTTTGAAGAAGAGCCACTAAAGGAATTGGCCGACTCAATTCGCGAGCAAGGCATATTGCAGCCGCTCGTGGTCCGTGCAGCTGAAAGTGGTTACGAATTAATCGCAGGCGAACGGCGCTGGCGCGCAGCCCAAATTGCAGGATTGAATGAGTTGCCTGTGTTGGTCCGCCAGGCCGATGATAAAGAAGTGTTGGAGTTGGCTCTGATCGAAAACCTCCAGCGGCGGGATCTGAACATCATGGAAGAGGCGCTTGGGTTCAGCAAATTAATCCAGGATTTCGCATTGACCCAGGAGGAGGCAGCCCTCCGTGTGGGAAAAAACCGCGCCACCGTGGCCAACACTCTTCGCCTGCTGCAACTGCCGCCCGACGTGCAAAATTTCCTCCGCTCGAACCTGCTGAGCTTCGGACATGCTCGGGCAATTCTTGGCGCGAACGGAACCGATTCACAAAAGCAGATTGCCGAGCAGGTAATCCGTGAAGGGTTGAGTGTTCGTGAAACAGAAGCGCTGGTTGTTGAGCGCAATCTAAATAAAACCGCGCGAAATGGAGCCCTTGCCTCGAACAAGCTCCCTTCCACTCCCGATGTTCATGTCGGCGCAATGCAAACGCGATTACAGGAACGGTTCGGCACGAAAGTCCTCTTGAAATACAGGAAAGGCAAAGGGGCGGTCGAAATCCGGTTTTTCAATGATGAAGACCTCGAGAGGATCATGGAAATTATCGGGATTAATTTGGAATGATTTGCAAAGACTTGAGGGGATGGAATTCGATGAAGTATGAATACGCCTGAGGTGCGGCAAAATTGCGCGCAAAAATTATTATCATTGGTCGAGAACGCGACCAAAATCAATGCGTTCATCGGGCTCGATGGTTTTGTTGATGAAATTGTCCATGCCGTGGATAAGAGGGAAAACGCGACTGAGTATACGCGCCTCCCGACCATCTCGAGCATGGCCAATCGAATTGAGGCTGCCGCGGGGAAAAGCACGAATATCGAGATGGTCACCCAGCGCAGGAAACTGGGGGGGAACGGGCCAATCATGGCCAATGCACTGGCAACGCTTGGATTAAAGGTGACTTATGTCGGCGCGCTCGGTTATCCGGTCGTTCATCCGGTATTTCAATCCTTTGGCGAGACAGCCTCAATCCATTCCATTGCTGATCCCGGCCGGACCGATGCCGTCGAGTTCCTCGACGGTAAGCTGATGCTCGTTAAAAGCGTCTCCTTGAACGACATCACCTGGGAAAATATCCAGGCGCGTTATGGCCGCGAGCCGTTCATTGAAAAGTTCACCACAAGCGAGTTGGTCGCTTTCGTGAACTGGACGATGATCCCTTATATGAGCGAAATCTGGGAAGCTCTCCTCGCGGATGCCTGCCCTGCCCTGCCCACGACCCGCCGTTATATTTTCTTTGACCTTGCCGATCCTGAAAAACGACCCGCGGATGATATTGCCCGCGCACTAGAACTGATCAGTCGATTTGAGCGCTGCTTTAATGTCATTCTCGGCTTGAATGAAAAAGAGGCTTACGAAGTGGCGGATGTCCTCGCGCTGAATCATTCGAACCATTCGCCCGAGGCTTTGTCGGAACTCGCGCTGCAAATTCAAAGCAAGCTCCTGCTCGACACAGTCGTGATTCACCCGGTTACTTACGCGCTGGCCGCATCCAAAGGAGCGGTTTCACTCGTGCGTGGTCCGGTGATCACAAAGCCGGTGATCACAACGGGTGCGGGCGACCATTTCAATTCCGGTTTTTGCCTGGGCAAACTGCTCGGACTCGACAACACCTTCAGCCTTTTAGCCGGAGTGAGCACAAGCGGTTTTTATGTTAAGACGGGGCAAAGCCCGCGCATTCAGGATTTGGCTGACCTGTTGTGCAATTGGCCTGTTAAATAGTAGATTTTATCATGATCCTACCCGTAGTTAAATACGGCCATCCTATCCTCCGCGAAAAAGGGAAGCGGATAGAAAAACTGACGCCTGAGATCAAGCAGTTGATCGCCGACATGCTGGAGACGATGTATGACGAACATGGCGTGGGCCTGGCGGCGCAACAAATTGGCAAAGCACTTCAGTTGACTGTCATCGATGTTCGTGAAGCGAAGGAACGGCCAAGCACGCTGGAATTGAACGGTGAACCGGCTGATCCGGCATCCATCATGCCACTCATTTTGATTAATCCGCTATGGACTCCTGCAGGGAATCCTGTTGCGGGCCCGGAAGGCTGTCTTAGTTTTCCCGAGATTTACGCGGACATCACCCGGCCAGAAAAAGTTGATGTCACTGGAATGAATGACCAGGGTGTAATGCTCAAGTTCCGTGCCGGCGGGTTGCTCGCCCGTGCCATTCAGCACGAGTATGACCACCTTCACGGGGTGCTTTTCATCGATCGCATGGAAAAGTCCGCTCGCAGGAAAATTGAAAAAGAACTTGAAGGGCTGCACTACTCGACGCGGCAGGCGTTGAGGAAAATGCGTTGATATGGCACTTGTGGAATCGAACGAACTGGAGGAGCGGAAAAAGCGCCTTTCCATGCTTCGCTCGTATACGCTCGCCGATTTATTTACCCTGGCAAATGCCAGTTGCGGAACCATTTCGGTATTTCTTTGTCTTGGTTATATTGCGGATAACCGTGTGGGCGAGCTTTGGATTGCATTTTTGCTTCCGGCAATTGCCCTGATATTTGATGCACTTGATGGCTATATTGCGCGACTGAATAAATCGCGCCAATCAGCACTCGGCGCAGATCTCGACTCGCTTGCGGATATTGTTTCCTTCGGCGTCGCCCCAGCGGTTCTCGGATTCACCCTTGGGTTGCGCGGTTTTTGGGATGTACTTTGCCTAACCTATTTCGTGTGCTGCGGTATCAGCCGACTGGCACGATTTAATGTCACAAGCGCGCTGCTCACCAACAAAATCACCGGCAAGGTGAAATACTTTGAAGGCACTCCCATTCCAACCAGCGTTGTGATCGTTGCAATCCTCGCCTTTCTTTATGGGGTGGGATTAACGGAAAAAGATTTTTGGCTCGGGTCTGTTTCGTTATTTCATCGCGGATTTCACTGGTTTTCGTTGCTTTACGTCGCCAGTGGCAGCGCGATGATCAGCACCATCAAAGTGCCAAAACTTTGACATTCATTGTCGCGACCAAAAGCTCCTTAACGGCAGTTTGAGCGAAACTCCATTCCGTTCAACGCGGGATCCACTTCAATCAATTCAAGCCAGGCCTGGTCCCGTTTCAGGAGGTTGAAGATGTTCGAACTCACCTTGATTTTGGACACCTTCTTGCCATACCGGATGTACGATTGCATGACTTCCGATGCCAGCAGGGCTTCCGCTTGCTGCCTGGGCGTGTTTGCACCTTTCAAAGTACTTTTCATAAATTACAAATGAGTTTCAGTATCGTTAATTCAGGCATGGTGAGGTTGAGATTGAGAGGGAACATCAATCGGATGTTCAGCTTCCACTGTTGCAGGAGTGATTTTGCTTTCGGAACTTTCCGGAGCCATCGCGGCTTTCTCTGCGCGAGGTGGAGGTGGCGAATCCTGGATAGCGCGGAATGCCTCATCCGCGGCGTCGCTGGATGCTTTTTTGAATTCCCGAATTCCCTGGCCAAGTGCCTTGGCTAATTCGGGCATTCGTTTCGCTCCTACAAAAAGGAAAGTGACGACTCCAATGACGATGATTTCTGGGGCATTCAACATATCTCAAACTCCATACGGCTGTAATTTTTCCTTCCTGGCGCGGAACCGTTTTGCCTCTCTTTTTTCAGCAATCAGTTCCTGAATCAGCGCAAGGAGGACGGGAAAGTTGTAAGGCTTCTCAAGCAAGCCACCCACGCCTGCGGCCAGCGCGGTGAATTTTTGATTACTGCGGGCCGTTACGATGATGATTGGCAACTGCGGGGAATGGGTGGTGATTTGTGAAAAAATGTCCCAGCCGCTTTCGTCGGGCAGGTTCAAGTCGAGCAAAGCAAGCTTCACATCGCAGCTTTGGATTACGTCGAGCGCCGTCTTGCCGCTGCCAAGGGCGATCACTGCGTAACCCTCCTGACGCAGGACTTCACTGACTGCCTCGCGCACGCTACGATCATCATCGATCAATAAAATGGTTTCCGTTTTGTTCATGAGTTCACGAGCAGTAACTGGCGGTAGAGGCACAATGCTGATGGTTCGGAAGGAACTCCGAACTTCAGTGGGTTGAAAAGCCGAACTGCGATCAGGCAAAATCTTTTCATTAAAAAACCGTTCGAAATGCCTGTTAGCGCGAGGCGTGCCAGCTTTTTAACTATGTGCAACTACTTGGCCCGCAAATAGCTGTATAATCATCAACTCCGCCCTGGAGCGCAGTTTTATGGTCAGGCGTTAATCAGGGTGGTAACTTTTTGACCAGGAATGTGGAGAACGGTCCAATTTAAGATTGCGATTTTCATCACTGCCATTTGCCTGATGACTGGGGCAATCATTTGCAGCGCGGCGATTGCATGGAAGGACTTTCGCCACTTGCGCCATCAGCTCACCACGATCGAATTGGAAAGCTTTCACATAGCTGATGATCTCCAACACACGATCCTCCTACTGAATACCTACCTCTTAAAATACGAACTCAGCCACGATCCAAAGGTCTGGGACGAATATGAATCAGAGAGCAAACGGCTGGATTCCTGGATTGATCAGCAGGTAACCAAAGTGGAGACAGCAAAGGAAAAGGAAGTGCTCGAAGAGGTGAACAACACCTACGACCGCTATCTGGCAGCGGCGGCGGGATTAAAATCGCCTCCCCCCGGCGAAGCGCTCCGAGTGCTTGCCACTTTTGAAAGTGAAAGCCAACTCCTGCTCAACACTGGTTATCGGCTCGCAGATGCTCATCGCCAATCTCTCGACCAATTTTTGGAGCAGACCCAGAATACCCTGGCGCTGCTTTCATTCATCATGCTCTCAGCGCTTTTCCTTTTGATCGCGTGCGTGACGGCGCTGGCGTTCATTGTCTTCAAGCAACTGATTGCTCCACTTCAAACCAAGTTGGTACAGACCCATGCAGCAATCGAACGGCAGGAAAAACTCGCTTCTCTCGGTTTGCTTGCGTCCGGGGTTGCCCATGAAATTCGCAACCCATTGACCGCCATTAAAGCGAAGCTCTTTGCCTGGCAGCGAAGGTTGCCGCCGAACTCGCCTGAACATGGCGATGCGCGGTTCATTAACGAAGAAATTTCGCGCCTGGAACGCATCGTTCGTGATTTCCTGCTGTTCGCCAGGCCTTCGGACCCGGTGATGATTCCGGTCCCCCCATCAAATTTGTTTGCCGAGTTGAAGACGCTGTTCGAGGCGCAATACCAAAAACGGCAGATCGTCATCCGAAACGAAGCGCCTGAAGGAACTGCGCCGCTCGTCCTTGCCGATCCCCAGCAACTCAAACAAGTCTTGATCAACTTGATTCAAAACGCGGCGGAAAGCTTTGAACACGGCGGCGAAATTGACCTCCGAACAAAGGTGGAACCGAAACCGGGTCCCGGCTCGCCGCATGGGAACGTGATCATGGAAGTGCAGGACAATGGAAAAGGAATTCCTCCTGACGTCGAGAAGCGACTGTTCGATCCTTTCTTCACAACGAAGGAAGCCGGCACTGGCCTTGGTTTATCCATTGCCATGCGTATTGTTCAAAAGCATGGCGGCCATTTGCGCTATCGCACGCAGGTAAACGTTGGAACTACTTTTGGCATCATCCTGCCCCGCATACTCCATTCCCATGAACGTGAAAAAGTCCATTCTAGTGATTGATGACGATCCGGGAATACGTTCCGCCATTGAGGACGTTCTTTCCGGTGAAAATTACGCCATAACGCTTGAGGCCGACGGCCAAAAAGGTCTCGCGCGTGCGTTGAACGATGATTTTGGCCTGGTTGTGACTGACTTGAGGCTGCCGGGCCTGGACGGACTTACCCTCATTCGCGAACTCCACCAGTCAAAGCCGCGGCTTCCAATTATTCTCATGACCGCCCATGGGACGACCGAGACCGCTATCGAAGCGATGAAGATCGGCGCTTACGATTATCTGGTAAAGCCATTTGAAATGCCCGATTTTCTGGCGCTTCTCGAAAAGGCGGCGCTCGCAGCGCATTTGATGAGTGACCCGGTTGTCTTTGGGCGTTCTGAGCAGGGCAAGGAATCGCTGATTGGGCAAAGCCGTCCGATGCAGAATGTTTACAAGGAAATCGGACGCATTGCCGCGCGCCCCGTAACGGTTTTGATCCGCGGGCAAACCGGCACCGGTAAGGAACTGGTGGCCCGTGCTATCTACCAACATAGTGATCGCGCAAGCGGCCCGTTTATCGCACTGAATTGCGCGGCGATTCCCGAGACATTGCTGGAAAGCGAATTATTCGGGCATGAGCGAGGTGCCTTTACCGGTGCGGAGAACCGCCGTATCGGGCGTTTCGAACAAGCGCAGGGTGGCACGATTTTTTTGGATGAAATTGGAGATATCAGCCTGAGCACCCAGGTCAAGCTGCTCCGCGTATTGCAGGATCGAACGATTCAGCGGCTGGGTGGGAAGGATGTTATCCCAGTCGACGTCCGAGTGATTGCCGCGACGCATCGCAACCTGGAGGATGCAATTCAAAGAGGGCAATTTCGTCAGGATCTGTTTTACCGGTTAAATGTCTTCGCGATTAATCTGCCCGCGCTGGAAGATCGGCGCGAAGATATCCCGGATCTCGTTCAATATTTTCTTTCGAAATATGCCACCGATAGTGGCATGTCCAACCCTTCCATTCATCCAGAAGCACTTTTCATCCTGCAGAACCAATCCTGGCCGGGCAATGTTCGCGAATTGGAAAATGTCGTGCGTAAGCTCATGGTCCAAACGCGAGGCATCACCATTACTCCAGATGACCTTGCACCCTGTCTACAATCGAGCGCACAACACGCTGATAACAATGGCCTGAGCGGAATTGTTCGCGAGCTATTAATGCGCGCCGCCTCGGGCGCGACAGAGCAGGCCCATGAAGATTTGATCCAGATTGCCGAACGTGAATTGCTCGAACAGAGCATGGCGCTTGCGCGGGACAACCAAAGCCAGGTTGCACGCTGGCTCGGGATTTCGCGGCTCACACTACGTGAAAAGCTCGCGAAATACGGATTACATCCGCACCGGTAATTTACATCGCCCTCTGGATACTCGGAACGGCGTTGCGCCAGACCTCGAGTTTTTCGGTCAGCCCAAATTCCTCAGCCACCTGAAAATGCCACGGCGGCAGCAAATCCGGACTGCGGGTAATGCATTGAGCCATGTGAACCATGAAAAACGGTGTAAAAGTTTTGTAATCAACCCGCGTTACCGAATGGTGCGATTCAACCGCCGTCACAATCGTATCTGGCAATCCCCAAAGGCGGAGCAAATACGCCCCAATTTGTGCGTGGGACGAACCAAAAATTTCATTTTCAATTTCGTGGCTTGGCTTGCTTTCGTGTGATGCCCGTTCCAAAACGTGGCGGAACTCATCCGGCGTATTTGAAGCCAGGATCAATTTGCCGACGTCGTGAAGCAAAACGATTGTGAAAGCTTCCGAGCACATCCGGTTCGGCAAACCTTCCATTTCTGAAATCCCCTTTGCCACAAATGCAACCTGGAGCGAATGCTTCCAGAGTTCGCCTAAAGGCGCGCGGGTTTTGCCATCGCGTCCATAGAAATCAAAAATTTGTAATCCGCCAGCAATCGCGCGGACCAGGTCGAGACCGACCATCTGCACTGCTTCCATGATCGATGTGATTTTACGAGCACTGCCAAATTGAGCTGAATTCACAATTTGCAGCACCTTCGCGGTCAAAGCGGGATCGATTGAAACAATATCGCTGATGTCCTGAATGGACGCGGTGGGAGAATTTAAAGCAGAGGTAAGCTGAAGGAAGGTCTCTGAAGGGCAAGGGAGCGCGCCGATTTTACCAATAATTTCATGCACCGCCTTGCTCATCGGCGGCTTTTTTGTTCGCGAAAGATTCTGGATCAGCCCAGTCAGGGCGATCGGGTCAAACGGCTTGATGAAGTAGCGGTGCCCAACCATGCAGCATTTGGCAACGGAGACTTCATCAACAAAACCAGAAACAACAATTCGGGCTGACGCCGGGGACCGACGCGCAACTTCAGTCAAAAACTCCACCCCCGTCATTTTGGGCATTGTTAAATCCGACACCACGACATCAAAAGTCGATTGCTCCACCAATCCCAAGGCTTCTTCACCTCCACTTGCGGTAGCTATCTTGAATTCGTCTCCAAGAAAACTGTCCAGCATCTGGTAAATCGCCAGGATGGATGGCTCATCATCTACGAAAAGGACCCGGTTTTGCGTCACTGTGGTAGTACATCGGCAAGTTTTCTCTCATAGTTAAGGGGCAGACTGCTAAACAGCAAACTACGTGCAAATAAGTCATGCACCCGCTCCTGCTCGGGTTGCTTCAACACAAAGCCTCGCCTTTTTTACTCTTTGAACTTCACCCCTCCCCATTTATATATCTGCCATGTTGCCAACGCTCCTTGCGAAGGGCGGTGTGATGATTTGGTTGCTCCTGCTTGTGAGCGCGGTCGGTATTGCCGTGTTTATCGAGCGTTTGCTCCATTATCATCGCGCCCAGATCAATTCCTCCGAATTTATCAACGGAGTTAGAAACGTCCTCAAGCGGGACAATGTTGTTGAAGCTCTTTCGATTTGCGAGGCAACGCCTGGACCGGTGCCGCGACTTGTAAAAACCGCAATCCTCAATCGCGAGCGCGGTCGCGACGGTGTCCGCGAGGCGCTCGAGGAAGCCGGTTTGGTTGAGGTGCCCCGGCTTGAAGAAAAGCTGAATGTGCTCGCCACCATTGCCCAGGTTTCGCCCCTGATGGGTTTCCTCGGAACAGTGCTGGGGTTCATCCGAGTCTTCATCAAATTACAGGAAGCCGGTCTTTACTCCACCAGCGCGCATCTTGCCGAAGGAATTTGGCAGGGGTTGATCTGTACCGCCGCGGGCCTTGCCATTGCGATCCCTGGTTACGCCGGATACAACTACCTGGTCAGCCGCGTGAATGCCATTGTCCTCGACATGGAGAAAGTCTCAACCGAAATCCTCAACATGGTCAGCGAAAACCGCCGGTAATTCCGCATGCGTTTTTCCCGCAACATGAAAATTTTCCGGGGCCAGGTGGATGCCGCGCCTTTCGCCGGAGTTTTCTTCCTGCTCCTTTTGTTCCTGCTTTTGTTCAGTAACCAGGTCTTTATTCCGGGTGTGCGCGTGGATCTTGGCGGCAAGCCGGTCGCGCCCGAATTGACCTCCAGGACAATCAAAGTAATGCGCTCCGGGGACGTTCAGTTTGAAGGCTCCGAATTCACGTTCGCTCAATTACAGTCGGAACTCCAGGAACGATCGCAAAAAGGCAAATTGCCTGCGCGCCTGATTTTTGATAGCGAGTCGGGCACTCCAGACAAATTAGTCACCCGGGCACAGGACTTGATCAGCGGGATGGGAATTTCCTTGAAAACACCCGGGGCGCGACTCGAATTGCCCGAGGCGGCCGGGTTTCCAGGAAGTGGTGCTTCCGAGCAAGTGATCGTCGCGATCAACTCGAATGGCCAGATTTTCTTCCGCAACCAGTTAATGAACGAAAGCGCTCTCGAACAAAAACTGGCATCGGTTGTTAAAAGTTCAAAGCAACCGGTCGCAATGGTGCTGGAGGCCGACAAAATGGTTCCTTATGGAAAAATCATGAAATTGTGTGAAATTGCGCGAAAAGCACGGATCGCGGATGTCACACTTGCCCACCGGCCTAATCAAATTCATTGAACGTGGCGGAAATTAACAAAGATCTCGCTCGCTGGTCCCGGCATAAATGGTTTCTCATCATTGGAATGGTTACCGGCCTGCAACTGGGCGGACTTTTTTTGGCATCGAACGTAGTAAAAGCGCGCACCGTTTACCCCGACCTGCCCACCTTCGCTGCGACTCAACCGAACCGGTCTGAATCCGTGGACGCTTTCGAAGATCCCCTTTTGTTCGCCACTGCGAGCTGGAACGGCTTTTCCGGCGCGGCCTGGATGCGAAAAAATCCGAACCCCGATCTTTTTGAAGAAACCCTGCCTGCCGCACGGTTCTGGAGTTACACCGATGCGCTTCATGCATTTCCCCCTCGCCTGCCGGAGCGATCCCATCCAGTCGCACTCGATTATCACGTCACACCCAGGCCTTTGGAAGTGACCTTCCCCGAAAAGCCTTTGGTCAGCACCGTTGCAATCGAAGGAGATGCTGCAACCCGCGGCTTGCTCCAGAAGATCGATCTGCCCGCTCAATATCACTCCGACATTCTAGAGAGCAGCGTCGTGCAGGTGCTGATTGACCGGGATGGAATGGTCGTATCAGCCCGACTGCTCGAAAGCTCAGGTTCCCGAAAAGCGGACCAGGACGCGGTCGCCCTTGCCTCTAAAGCCAGATTCGCCCCCAGCACCACTGATTTTGACACAGCGAGTGCGCCAATTTCGTTTGGCAAATTGATCTTTAATTGGATTGCGTTAACTTCACCGTCAACGCGGTGAGAACGCTGCTTCTATGGCGCCGGACCAAATCTTATTTGTTTACGTCGCAACTTTACTTGCAGCGTTGTCTTGCGTGGTCGTATATTACGAGCTCCGTCGCAAGCGGTTCGAGCCCGTTTCGAGCGAGGATCACATTTTCCGTTGTGGAGATTGTGGTTTCGTTTACACGGATGACGCTGATGTGGATCGTTCGCGCTGCCCTCAGTGCGGAAAAACGAACGAAGTATATAACTTTTAACCCAACAACAACTTAGAATTATTTGCATTTATGGGAATGTGGATTGGCCGCAATCGTAAAGCCCGAGTCACTTATGGTTTTGATGAAATCGCCCTCGTTCCGGGTGATGTCACCATCAACCCAGCCGAAGTGGATACTTCCTTCAAAATTCCGAAAAAAGACGGCAGCGCGATCCAACTGAAGATCCCTATCCTCGCCAGCGCCATGGACGGCGTCACCGATGTTCCATTCTGCATTGAAATGGGGCGCCTCGGCGGCCTTGGTGTCATCAACCTCGAAGGCATTCAGACCCGCTACGCTAATCCAGGTGAGGCATTGAAAAAAATTCTTCAGGCCAGCAAGGAGGAAGTCACTACGATTATCCAGCAGGTTTACACAGAGCCTGTTAAAGAAGAGTTAATCAGCCGCCGGGTTCAGGAACTAAAACAGGCAGGCGTGCTCGCTGCGGTCAGCTCCATTCCACAAAAGGCCGAACGTTATGCTGCCATTGCCCAGGAAGCGGGAGCTGATTTGTTCGTGGTGCAATCCACTGTTTCGACCGTTCGCCACATTTCCACGCAATATAAATCGCTCGACCTCGCAAATTTCTGCAAGGAACTGAATATACCGGTGATTATTGGCAACGCGGTGACTTACGATGTCACCCTCGAATTGATGCAATGCGGAGTTGCAGGGGTTCTGATTGGTGTCGGCCCTGGAGCCGCCTGCACCAGTCGCGGCGTTTTGGGTCTTGGCGTGCCACAAGTGACGGCAACCGTGGATTGCGGGGCCGCTCGCGATTATTATTTGAAGCAGAGCGGACGTTACGTCCCCATCATTACCGACGGCGGAATGAGCAAGGGTGGTGATGTTTGCAAGGCGCTCGCTTGTGGAGCTGACGCAGTGATGGTCGGCAGCGCATTCGCCCGCGCCGATGAATCACCTGGTCAGGGTTTCCACTGGGGCATGGCCACTCCTCACGCCAACCTCCCTCGCGGCACTCGCATTCGCGTCGGCTTGAGCGGCTCGCTCAATCAAATCCTTTTCGGCCCTGCCACTGTGGATGATGGTTCGCAAAATCTGGTTGGCGCAATCACGACTTGCATGGGGAACGTCGGCGCGAAGGATATTCGCGAATTCCAGGAGACCGAAATTATTATCGCCCCGAGCATTAAGACGGAAGGAAAGCTCTTCCAAACCGTCCAAAGCGTCGGGATGGGAACGCGCTGACCTCGTTGGCGCGTTGATTGGGCGCGCTGGATCAATCAAGTCGGGATCTGCCGGGGCGCTGGAAATTTTTTATGAAAGTGACTGTATATAAAAAATCCGGTTGTCCCTGGGCTGCGTCCGTAATTGGTTTTCTAAATGAACTGAACGTTCCTTTCGAAACCAAAAACGTTTCCACACATCCCGAATACAAGGCCGAAATCGAAAAACTTTCCGGCCAATCCAAGAGTCCTACTCTCGTGATCGATGGCGACATTATCCCTGATGCCGGGGTGGATGATGTTGCGCATTATCTCGAGAAACGAGGCCTGGAGTTGTAATCCTTGAATCAAACTTGGGGCAATTTTGGTGTAAAAACCGAAATTGCCTTTTTTTATGTCACAGCCATAATTTCCCCGATGCGTGCTTTTAAATCCATTTTCGTCAAGTGTTCCGCCTTGTCGCTGGTATTGGCTTCCCTTTTCGTTTCCGGTTGCTCAACCACCCCGGACGTCGCCTCCTATACTCACCCGATAACCGGTCGCAGGACCGATGTGATTGGCGATAACCTGATCGCCGGTCCCGAACCGAGCCGCGAAATGATCTGGTTGAATGCCTATCGCGACTTCCTGAACCGGAATGAATACCGCTATTATCTCGAACTGATTTACGGCGCCAATGAGCAGGTCGGCTATCTCGACATCGGCCCCGGTCGCACATTGACAATCATTGCTGATGGGCACGAAATGAATTTCTCCAGCCTCGGTTCCCTTGATAAGGAAAAGGATGAACACGCCGTTTTTGAGCGCGTTCGGTACGATGCTTCCGGCGACGATATTGCGCGAATTGCCAATGCGAAAAATGTGACCTTACGGGTAAAAGGTGAAAACGGAATCGTCATCCGCCAGTTTGATGCGGACAATATTGAACGCTTCAAGCGATTTCTCGAACAAAGCAGCGGCGAGTAATTTGAATTTTTCCAGGCTTCTGCCGAAGGGAATACAAGGATGAGAACTTTGGTTATCGGGGTGGATAGCGGCACGCAATCCACAAAAGCGCTGGTTGTCGATGCGAAGTCCGGCAAGGTTCTCGGATCCGCCACTCAGGCCTATGGGCTAATCCCGAAGCTTCCCCCCGGTGCGAAAGAACAGGATCCTGAAACATGGCGTGAGGCAGCTCAAACCACCATTCGCAAAGCGCTCAAGGAAGCAGGAGCGAATGCGGGTGAGGTCAAAGCGATTGGCATAAGCGGGCAACAACACGGTTTCGTTCCACTCGATTCCAATGGAAAAGTAATTCGCCCAGCGAAGCTCTGGTGCGACACCTCCACAATTCGCGAATGCGAAGAAATCACCGCGAAACTCGGTGGCCTAAAGGGAGCGATTCGTGCCGTCGGAAACGCAATTCTCCCAGGTTTTACTGCTCCTAAGATTCTTTGGCTGAAAAAGAATGAGCCCCAAAATTTTCGAGAACTTGCAACGGTCTTGCTGCCGCACGATTTCCTGAATTTCTGGCTGACGGGTGAGAAGATGATGGAGTACGGCGATGCGAGCGGCACAGCTTTACTTGATGTTAAGAAGCGCAAATGGTCACAAGCTGTTATTGACGCTATTGATTCCGAACTCGAAGACAAACTGCCCCCGCTCATTTCCAGTGACCAACCCGCTGGACACCTCTCAAGCGAAACCGCGCGTGCACTGGGCCTGGGCACTGACGTGATCGTCAGCGCCGGTGGTGGCGATAACATGATGGGCGCGATCGGCACCGGAAACACTCAGGCCGGGGTGATAACAGCCAGCTTTGGAACAAGCGGAACCATTTACGCCTGCGCCGATAAACCAGTGATTGATCCGAAAGGTGAAATTGCGGCTTTTTGCGACTCCACCAACCATTGGCTTCCCCTGCTCTGCACAATGAATGTGACGGTTGCCACCGAGATGGTGCGGCAGGATTTTGGACTGGATCACGAGCAATTCAATGCGTCAGCGGCCAAAGCCCCGGCCGGTTGCAATGGTCTGCTTCTGCTCCCCTATCTCGAAGGTGAAAGAACGCCAAACGTGCCGGATGGAACCGGCGTTTTCTTCGGTGTAAACCCCAGCACATTCAAGGCGGAACATTTCGCGCGCGCGGCAATCGAGGGCGTGACTCTTGGAATGAACTACGGGTTGCAGCGACTTGGCGATCTCGGGGTTAAGCCAACGCAAATCCGCGCAACGGGTGGCGGTGCCAGATCCAAATTCTGGCGGCAGGTCATGGCCGATATTTTTAATGCCGAAGTGGTCACATTGAAAGTCTCGGAAGGTGCTGCTTACGGTGCGGCCCTGCAGGCGCTTTGGTGCTGGCGAAATCAACAGGGCGAAAACATCTCAATCAACGAAATCACCGAGAAATTTGTGAAGTTGAACCGCGCTGAAAGCGCCACGCCCAACGCAAAAAACCGTGAGGTCTACCAGCAACTTCAAGCGCTTCAAAACCAGCTCTCTTCACAACTTCGCGAATCTTTCAAGTCTCACCGCGATTTTCTTTCAAAACGAAAAATGTAGGGTCCGCATGGGTGACATACGGGCTTCCATTGGATAAATTAAAGCCGGATTCAATATGAAATTAATTCTGTCGACGCACAACTTGACCCTGACGGAGGCTATTGAACAGCACATCGTCACACGAATCGAGCAACTAGAGCACCTGGAACCGAGGGCAATCGATGCTCGCGTCACCATTGAACAGGATCACAAAAAAATTCCGGACCGGATGTTCAAGTGCTCCATTCGATTGACGGTCGCTGGACCGGACTTATTTGCCGAAGACTGGGAGTCCGATCTCTACGCGTCGATTGACCTGGTTGCCAAAAAAATCGAACAGCAGATTCGAAAGAGGCAGAATAAATTCAAGGCCCGCAATCATACCGAAGCTGCCAAAGGCAAACGCACGATCCAGGAAACTTAAAACAACTTTCAGAAGTTCGCGGCTGGGGACTGACGTCTTCAGCCGCTTTCTATTCTCCGAATTCCCTCCATGATTCTTCGCGCCCGCTCCATTTTTCCCATCGACAGCTCTCCAATTGATAATGGCGCGTTGTTGATTGCCGACGGAAAAATCGAGTGGGTAGGCCCCTGGGCACAGGTGGAACGCACAGGAGAGGAGGTGACCGACCTCGGTGAAGTGGTGCTCATGCCCGGCCTGGTCAATGCACATTGCCATCTCGATTACACCAACCTCGCGGGCAAAATTCCTCCTCCGACGGATTTCGTGCCATGGCTGCAGGCGATGCTGGCGGCCAGAGGCCATCTTTCTGAAACCGATTTTCATCAATCCTGGAAAGAGGGTGCGGAGATGCTTTTGAACTCAGGAACGACGACCGTCGCCAACATTGAAAGCATGCCACAAAAATTGGCCGACTCTTGGAACGAAACTCCGCTGCGACTGATTTCGTTCATCGAGTTGACCAATGTGAAAAGCCAGCGCTCAGCAGGTGAAATCCTGGACGAAACATCATCGCTCATAAAGCGATTGCCACGAACGCCTCGAAAGCAAGTTGGCCTCTCGCCACATGCGCTTTACTCGACCACTCCGGATCTTTGTCGTAAGACAGCCCAATTTGCAGCATTGAACAAACTGCTGCTCAGCACCCATTTAGCCGAATCGGAATCCGAATATAAAATGTTCGCCGAAGCCTCCGGTTCGATGTTCGATTGGTTGACGGACTTTCGCTCGATGCACGATTGCGGTCGGCTCACCCCGATTCAACTGGCAAATGAATATGGATTGCTCAATGAATGCATGCTTGCCGTTCATTTAAATTATCTCAATACCGAGGACATTGAAACACTCGTGCAAACAAAAGCTCATGTCGTTCATTGTCCACGCAGTCACGAATACTTTTCCCATACTCCATTTCGATACAATGAATTACGGAACGCTGGCGTGAATATCTGCCTCGGCACTGACAGCCTTGCCTCGTCACGGCCCGATTCTCAAAGCAAGTTGGAGTTGAATTTATGGGCTGAAATGCGGGCTTTTGCCAAATCGTTTCCGGGGGCCGCACCTCTCGAAATTTTCCGCTTCGCAACAGTAAATGCTGCGCGAGCTTTGCATAAGATAGATGAGATTGGCGTCATCAAGCCGGGCGCGTATGCTGATGTGATTGCCGTGAATTATGCGGGTAAAATTTCTGAAAAATTAATCGCTGAAACTCTCCTTCACGAAAGTTCCCTCCGTGAAGTTTACATTTCGGGCGAACTGGCCAGGTCAGCTTAAACCGTTAAACATGCCCCGGGCACTTTCTTCGATGCACAAAATTCTGATTCGGGGTGTGAACTGGTTGGGCGACGCGGTAATGACCACCCCTGCCCTCCTTCGGATTCGCGAAGCGCACCCGGACGCGCATATCGCAATTCTGACCGCGGATAAACTCGCGGACTTATGGCTGGAGCATCCCGCGATCAATGAAGTTATTCCCTTCTCAAAAACCGATGGCGTGGGTGCAATCGCGAAAAAACTTACCGCTCTCAAATTCGATCTTGCCGTCGTTTTCCCGAATTCTTTCCGCAGCGCGTTTGAAGTGTGGCTTGCGGGAATACCGCGTCGCATCGGGTATCGCGGCGGCGGACGTTCAATACTCCTGACGGATGCGATCACTCGCCCTCGCCGGCCTGCAATGCGCAAGCGTACACCCTTGGAAATTAAGCGGCTGATTAGCAGGAATCCGGACAAACCGCGGGACACCTACCCGGCGGAAGCTCATCACATTCATGATTATTTAAATCTCGGAGCGGCGGTTGGAGCCAGCTCTCGAATTACCCCTCCCCTGCTAAAAGTCAGTCCAGACGAACGATCTCAGTTTCTGAAAAAGTTTAAAATTGGAGGTGTTCAAGCGACCCGCGTGATTGGAGTAAATCCTGGCGCGGAGTATGGTCCTGCGAAACGTTGGCCAATTGACCGCTTTACCGCCGCGCTGCAACTTCTGGCAAAATCGTACGCTCTCGAAGTGATTGTGTTCGGCGGCAGAGCCGATCGGGTGCTGGCAGGGCAAATTGAATCTTCGCTCTCAACCTCTGCGATCCCCGTCCTGAACCTCGCTGGTAAAACTTCGCTCCGCGAATTGGCCGTCGGCCTTTCACAATGCGAACTGCTCCTGACGAACGACACAGGGCCAATGCACCTTGCGGCGGCGCTCGGTGTTCGGGTGGTGGTCCCCTTTGGCAGCACTTCCCCGGAATTAACAGGACCAGGGCTTCCAGATTCCAGCGAGCACGCACTGATCAAGGGAACAGCTCCCTGCGCACCCTGCTTTCTAAGGGAGTGCCCAATTGATTTTCGCTGCATGACGAGCATCCATGCGGATGCAGTTGCAGATGCAGCTGCGAAACTTCTTGCTGCGGGTTGAAAGTGCCTATTGCTTCAAGTGCTTATTGGCAAACTTCAAATATTGCTCCCAATCGTATTCAGTAATGTCGTGTTTGCCGGGCCGGATATGATAACCAATCTGGCCCATCACGGGTTGATTGACCTCAGGCATTTCACTGCTCGGCAGGCCTTCCTTCCCGAGTAGTTTGTAAACGGGTTCAGCCAATTTGGCCCCCAGGAATTCGCCTTTGGGATCCGCCCATTGATCTTCCTCCGCGCTCGCCACATAGACAGGCCGCGGCGC
>JBQCGE010000055.1:0-5159 GCA_051955955.1 Verrucomicrobiota bacterium | reverse complement strand
GAGATGAACACCAAACTGTGATCTGCGGCAGGGTTGAGTGAATCGGATTTTACCCGAACGCCGGCAGGCCCGCGCAGGTTTCGCGGAGCGAGCGAAATTGGATGGAGCATCCAGGGAAAGGGAGACCTGACGAAAATCGTGAATCTGCTCTTTCTCGTTGAACAATCACCTCAAATTCATCGGGTGGAAAGTTTGACGCTCACCGCCTTCGAAAAGCCGGGGGAACTCCGGGTTCGTTTTATTTATTACACCCTGGTCATTGATCCGGCACCGGAGGTCGATCCTCTGGATTTAAAACCAAAGTTCAACCTGGAATCCCCAGAGCGGCTTGCCTACAACGGAATCATTGATCGGGATATCCTGCGTCCTTACGTGAAGGCACCTCCACCCGAGGCAAAGCCGCAAATGCATAACCAGGAAAATAACGGATCCCTGCCACCTGGTCCTGAATCACTGCGTGTCGTTTCCCTCTCGGAATGGGAAGGGCAACCGGAAGTGCATATCCGCGACACCGCGCATGACAAAACCTTGAGATTCAAGCCTGGCGACAAGTTGAAGGATAATTCGCAAATTGTTGCGGTGGATTACCGCGCGATGCCATTGCCGCGCGACCCTCAACTTCTCTCGCACAGCCGGTTAATTTTGAAAATTGGCGACGAATTCTGGGCAGTTGAACGGGGACAAACTTTGGCGGAAAAACGAAAACTTTCGCCCGAGGAATGGCCTTTGAAGTAATGCAGGAGAGCGCAGAAATAACCTGCCCTTTCTGCGGGCAGAC
This sequence comes from Verrucomicrobiota bacterium, assembly GCA_051955955.1. Taxonomy (GTDB): domain Bacteria; phylum Verrucomicrobiota; class Verrucomicrobiia; order Limisphaerales; family SXQI01; genus DASVNK01. Next base: position 4,381 of record JBQCGE010000055.1, on the reverse strand, counting down.
TTTCGAGTTGGTCATCGACACTTCGATTGCTGAACAATCGTTCCCAACAGATTGTGAAGTTTGCTGCCGCCCGTTCACAGTGCGTGCTGAATGTGCTCCTGGAGAGATTTTGTCGTTGGACGCATTCAGTGATTAGTGTGAGGATTTACCGATGACGAACGCTCAAATAGTCATTCTGGTGTATATCGTCCTGCTGCTCGTGGGAGGAATTATGGGTTTTGTAAAGGCGGGCAGCAAAGCCTCGCTAATCGCTTCAACGATTTCGGCAGCAGTGCTTGCACTGTTTGTGTTCAACGTGCTCCCGTTTATTTATCACTGGATTGTGCTGGTGCTTTTGCTGGCGCTTTTTGCCGTGCGTTGGGGGAAAAAGGGCAAATTCATGCCCAATGGTTTCATGGTGCTAATCACCATTTTGGCATTGATTGCGCCAATGATCCTGGCGCGAATCTAATAGCATTGCGCCATGCCCAATTCACTGCCGATCTGGCAGGCAGCTCCTGCTTTTATCGATTCTTTGCGCACGGGCAATCGTCTCGTGCTTGCCGCTCCCACTGGTTCCGGAAAAAGCACGCAAGTTCCGCAAATGCTTCTGGACCAGCTTGGTTTAAATCGTGTGGTGGTTCTGCAACCCCGCCGTGTGGCGGCCCGAACGCTTGCTGCACGGGTTGCGTACGAACGCAACGCTCCTCTCGGCCAGGAAGTGGGTTATCAAATTCGTTTTGAAGATTACACCACCCCGGGAACCCGCATCAGCTTTGTCACGGAAGGCATCTTGTTGCGTTGGCTTCAGGAAAACCGCAGCTTGCAAGGAATTGATGCGGTCGTGTTCGATGAATTTCACGAGCGAAACTTGTTGAGCGATGTCGCGTTGGGGCTGGTAAAAGCAATCCAGGAACGCGCCCGGGACGATCTGAAAATTGTGGTGATGTCTGCCACTTTGGATACGCAATCCGTCGCGAAATATCTGGGCGATTGCCCAATTGTTATCTCGGAAGGAACGATGTTTCCCGTCGAGGTTTCCTATCTCGATTACGGAACGAGCGCTTCGGTTACCGACCTTGCCGCTTCTGCGGTTGAGGAGATTCTCGTTTCTGGCGAGCCAGGCGATATTCTTGTTTTCATGCCTGGGATGGCAGAGATTCAATCCACCCTTGCTTTCTGCCGAAACCTTCATAGCGGGGAAAAGCTGGCCTTGATTCCTTTGCATGGGGAACTTCCCGCCGAGGAACAGGATCGGGCATTTGCGCCTAATGCACTGAGGAAGCTGATCGTTTCAACGAACGTGGCGGAGACTTCCGTCACGATTGATGGCATCAGGCATGTGATTGACAGCGGCCTGGCGCGGGTGGCGCGTTACGATTCGGAACGCGGTATTGGAACCCTTGCTCTTGAGGAAATCAGCCGCGCATCGGCAGATCAACGCCGAGGACGCGCCGGTCGAACCGGACCCGGAACCTGTCGCAGGTTATGGACCGAAAGCAACCACCTGAATCGGCCGGAACGGAACACCCCCGAAATTCAACGTGCCGATCTGGCTGAGGTCGTGTTACTGCTGCACTCCCTCGGAATTCGAAAAGCATCGGAATTCCAATGGTTGGATCAACCCGATCCCACCGGATTGGAGCGAGCTGAAAATTTGCTCCTCACTCTTGGTGCCATTTCGGCCTCGCCTCTGAATGAAGCGACTGATCTGACACCCATCGGGCGAAAGATGCTGAAACTTCCGATGCATCCTCGCTATTCCCGCATGTTGGTGGAGGCTGAGCAATTCCAATGCGTGCCGGATGCCGCCCTCTGCGCCGCTTTGGTGAGCGGGCGCGATTTGCTTGTGCGACTGGGGCGCGACGATAAACACATCGAGAAGGCGCGGGAAGAATTTGAAATTTCCGATCAATCCGATTTTTTTGTACTAATTGCCGCATTCCGCTTCGCCGTGGAAAATCGCTTTGATATTGATCTTTGCCGACGTCGCGGAATCCATGCACAAACGGCCCGGCAAGTAGCCGATACTTTCAACCAACTCGCCGCGATTATGCGACTGCCAGAGTCGACGGACCTCACTGGTTCGAGACCTGAGGATTTGCAACGCTGCATCATGGCTGGATTCGTCGATCAACTTTGTATCCGAAAGGACCAGGGGACACTTGACTGCCTGCTGACCCAGCAACGGACGGGAACTCTGACACGGGAAAGTGTGGTGCAAAAAGTGCCCATGTTTGTCGCGGCCTCCATTCGGGAAATCAGCGGAAAGTCGGGTCACATCACATTACTGGGGCTCGCCACCGCCGTTCGCGAGGAATGGCTGAAAGAGATGTTCCCACAACACTTCAGCTCGGAATTGGTTCACGAATATGACCGTACCCACAAACGCGTCGCGGCGATTCGGATCACCCGTTTTCAAGATTTGGTTATCGAGCGCGCGCATGAAAAGAACCTGGACGATGCACAGACCGGACTGGCGCTGGCCGATGCTTATCTCCAGGGATGCTTCGAGTTGCCGCTATTCAATCACGATTTAAAGCAGTTTATCGCGCGCGTGAATTTGGTCGCGCGCGAAATGCCCGAACTGGAGATTGCAGAATTTGACCAGAATGCCTTGCGGGCGGCCTTGGGCCGCGCTTTTTCCGGGCTCACCCTGGCGAAGGAAGCGCAGGAGAAATCATTAAATTCGGCCATCCATGCACATTTGCATCCAGAGCAAGTCGCATGGCTGAGCGAACTCGTGCCCACCCATTGGATCTGGAGCGCGGATAAGAAAATTAAAATCACCTATCCCGAAAAGTCGGATGTGAAGGAACGCTCGTTGCCCGAAATACAGGTGAAATTACATGAATGCTTCACCCTCACTTCACATCCGATGATTTGCGAGGGCAAGGTACCGATCCGAATCTGGCTTTGTTCCCCGGATGGGAAGCGATTGCAAAGCACCACGAATTGGCCGGAGTTTCGACAGAAGGAATACTCAAAACTCAAGCCGGTGCTACAAAAAAAATTTCCGGGTTTTACCTGGCTTTAATCCGCCCGCGCAAAGTCGATAAAACATCGATCAATATCGACGGAAAGCAGCCGGACACGAACGCGTTGTCCAACATCCATTCCAATTTCTCCACGGACGACCTTCCCTTCAATGGCGGGATGTTTTACCCGGACAAAGACTCCTTTCCATGTCGCACCCGTGACGATTGCATCAAAAACTTCGCCGATGCGATTGCGGACAAGAAATGCAGCAGCGACCTTTCGCATACGGCGTTCGACCTTCCGCGCAGCATGTTCCCGCTCCGTGCAATGCGTTGCAATCTCGGTAAGTTCGCCGTTGGTGTAGGGCGAGGATGATTTCCGGAGGAGCGCGAGCAACAGGCGCTGAAGCACCAGGTCCGCAAAACGGCGGTTGGGCGCGGTCGAGTGGCTGTAATCATCGAGCGCCAATCCAAAGTGGCTCGTTTGCGGGCCATCCGGCATTTCGACCACATACTCCCCTGCCCCCAGCAGTTTCACAATGGAAAGAGAAAGTTCGTTGAAACCTTCACGATCTTTTGTCCGACGGTCAGCCAGGAAATCCGCGAGCGGCTTCGGGTGCGGTTCTTCGGGTAATTCAAAGCCATAACCTCCCGCGATTTCCCGAATTCGATCCCAACGTTTGGGGGCATGAACAACCCGCTCGATGATTGGCCAACCGTGCCTTTTCAGAAAATTGGCCGTCGCAACATTCGCCGCAATCATGAAACTTTCGATCAAATCCCGCGCTGCATTGTGCGGTACGATTTTCAAGTCGATCAATTCATCGCCGCGTCGGACCGGCACCGGTTCGTAAGAAGAAAAAGTCAGAGCCCCTGTGCGTTGCCGTAAAAGCATGAGCCTTTGAGCGGTTTCATATTGGAGATCAAGTTGCGCCGCGAAGTCCGCATCTTCGAGCGAAAGTTCGGAAGTTCGTTTCAGGTGATTTCCAAGCTGTTCGTAAGAGAACCGGGCGTGATTTCGAATCCACGCGTGGTAAACAACCGAATCAGTGACTTCACCATCCTCCTGCACGAGCATATCGATCACCATGCCGAGCCGATCCTGGCCACTCAGCAGCGAAGTCCCGTCCGTGGAAAGGGCCTCCGGGAGCATGGGAAATGTTTTCGCCGCGGTGTAAATGGAAACCGTATTTTGAAATGCTCTCAGATCGATTGGGCCTCCCTTTTCCACACACGATGCGACATCCGCAATGCCTATCATCAGGCGGATCAGACTGCCTTCACCCCGCTCGACATACTCCACCTGGTCGAGGTCGCGAGAGTCGCTGTTATCAATCGAAGACCATGGCAGATGTCGAAGATCGCGAACTCCTTCAGGGAAAGTAATTGGGCAGGATATGCCTTGCAGTTCCTCCTCTATCGCC
>JBQCGE010000054.1:0-2663 GCA_051955955.1 Verrucomicrobiota bacterium | reverse complement strand
ACACCGACATCCGCAAAATCCTGGAGCGTCCCGAGGTCGATACATCATCGCTTGATGAAGCGGAGAAAATGCTTTTTGATGAAACGCCTGAACCGACGGAAGTAGCCTGTTTCGAAATTGATTCTGCCTACCAGGGCCAGGAAGGTCTCGAAATGATTCGCAAGGCGCTCCAGGAAAGCCGCCCCTACGCCCTTGCGTTCGTTGACGTCCGCATGCCCCCAGGCTGGGATGGCATCGAAACCATCAGCCGCGTTTGGGAAATCTACCCCGAACTGCAAGTTGTCATTTGCACCGCCTATTCGGATTACTCGTGGGAGGAGATGACGAAGAAGGTCAGCCGTTCCGATGGCGTTCTGATTCTTAAAAAACCTTTCGACAACATTGAAGTTCTCCAGATGGCGCATGCGTTAACGAAAAAATGGGAATTAACGCAGGCATCGAAACAACAACTGCTCAACCTCGACAAAATGGTGAGCGTCCGCACACAGGAATTGCAGGTCGCAAACCTTCGTCTGACCGAGGAAATCCAGGAACGCACCCAGGCGGAGAAGCAGTTACGGCTTTCAGAAGAACGTTTTGCCAAGGCATTCCGCTCCAGCCCGGTCCCGATGTCGATCCAATCGCTGGACGATTATCGCTTCCTCGATATCAACGACAGCTTTCTGCAGATGACCGGCTTTAGCCGCTCCGAACTGGTCGGCAAAACCGCGCTTGAACTCAAGCTTTGGCCCGACGAGACGAAGCGAATGGGGCATTTTTCTCGCATCCTGGATGGCAAGCCGGTGCGCGATGTCGAATGCACTATCCGCACCAAATCCGGTGAATCGAAATCGACTTTGTTTTCGGCGGAACTAATTGAACTCGGCCAGGATTCATTCGCCCTGATCAGCGAAAATGATATTTCCCAACGGTTGGAATTGGAATCGCAATTACGCCAAGCCCAAAAAATGGAAGCAGTCGGCCACCTCGCCGCCGGTGTTGCCCATGATTTTCGAAACATTCTGACCGTTATTCAAGGCCACGCCAATTTGCGTTTGCTCACGCCTGAACTCGATCCAAAGATGGCGGACTCCCTTAAACAGATCACCGAAGCCGTGGATCGCGCGTCGAATTTGACCCGCCAATTGCTTGCGTTCAGCCGCAAACAAATCATGCAGTTGGAAGTCATCGATGTGAATGGTTTGCTTTCACAAATCAGCAACATGCTCGGCCGCTTGATCGGCGAGCATATCACGCTCAAGTGCATTTGCCTTGAAAACCTTCCCAGCATCGAGGCGGATGCGTGCAGCATTGAACAGGTGCTGCTCAATCTCGCGGTCAATGCCCGCGACGCCATGCCCAATGGCGGCCAGCTCGTCATCCAGACAACGGTTGCGCAAATCGACACTGCATACCTGAGCCGCAACCCCGAGGCCGAACATGGTCGCTACGTTTGCATTACCGTCAGCGACAATGGCTGCGGTATGGATGAACATACCCGGAGCCACTTGTTCGAACCGTTTTTCACCACCAAGGAAGTCGGCAAGGGAACCGGCATGGGCCTCGCCACGGCTTACGGCATCATCAAGCAACATAACGGCTGGATTGAAGTTGAGAGCAAGCCCGGCAGTGGCTCAACCTTCCGCGTATACCTCCCGGCCAGCGGACGCAAGGCGGCTCGCGACGAGAAAAAATTAAATCTCCCCAATGCTCTGGGTGGCCAGGAAACCATCCTCGTCGTTGAAGATGAAGAGCCCGTGCGCAATTTCGTCTCCGACCTCCTGAAGGAATATGGCTACAATCTCCGCCTCGCGAGCAACGGTGTCGAAGCCTTGAAAGTGTGGAACGAATTTTCCAACCAGATAGACCTGCTCCTCACCGACGTGGTCATGCCCGAACAGATATCAGGCGTGGAACTCGCCGACCGGTTGCGCCGGCAAAAATCGGAGTTGAAGGTGATTTACACCAGTGGTTACAGCATCGAATTGCTTGACCAACATTTCAGCTCGCGCGCCGATTTCAATTTTCTTCCGAAGCCCTACCACCCACTGAAATTGGCCGAAATCGTGCGCACATCACTCGATGCTCAGCCCGCTTGACCCGAAATCTTAATCCTTCATTCGAACGTTCAATTCGAGCTTCCATCGGCCCGGACCGTTGCGCTCGATGCAGCGCAATTCCAGCGTGCCGAGCTCGGTAACGGCTGCCTGTAGATTCACCGGCACGAAATTTCCCGGTTTCCCCTCCTGCGCGGGCAGGCACGTTTCAATCGGTGAAACTTCCTCCAGGTCCGGATTTTCTATCGCGTTTTCAATTGTCTCTCCCGGCTTGTCCTCCCGGCGAACGGATGACGAAAAGAATCGAAATTGCGTCGGCTCACCTACCACCAACCCAAATTCACGCGGAGGAACTTCCGCTTCTGTCCCTTCTTCCATGCCAAACGGCGCGACGCAGACTGCATTAACTGGCGGCTCGAATCCGGGCACTGCCGGAACCGCGGCTTCAATTCCCACGTAATACGCTCGCGCCGTGCCCCCGCGAATTCGGATCCCATGCCCCTGCCGCACCCAGCCGTAATAGGCCGCGCCGCGCGCCACTGCCAGGTCCAAGTCCGCTCCCATCAATTCGCGAGCCGGTTCGCTTCCCTCCCCCTGCAACCATTGGTTCAGCACCTCCATCACCCG
>JBQCGE010000053.1:0-2585 GCA_051955955.1 Verrucomicrobiota bacterium | reverse complement strand
TACCAACCGTTGCCGACGATTCCGTGCTCACCCGGGGTTTTGCCGGTCAGATAATTGGATTGCGCGGAGCAGGTGACCGCTGGGAATGCCGGTTCGATCAAAGAAGAGGCACCCCGTTTGATCAGTTGGTTTAAATTGGGTGTGTGGGGCCCAAGGCAGGAGGGACTCAGCCCGACAATATTGATGACGGCGGTGCGATTCACGATTTTCGAACTGTTTACGCGGAAGCGCGTTCCTGCTCGACGTGATCGCGCGAGTAACGCGCTTCGAGTTCGTGAATCGACTCGAGCATTTCCGCTGCATCCACCTCATGGACCTCGAACCCTTCACCGATGGCGCGCAGCAGGGTGATGGTCAACTTGCCGCCGAGGTGTTCCCGGAATTCTTCCAGCCCGTTCAATACGATTAATGAATTGTCCGAATCGGCACGCAAGAGTTCGTTGGAATAGATGTCGAACCCGAGTATTTCCAGAAGTCGCAGAATCCGGTTTTCCGAAGCGGTATCGAGGTAACCCATGCGGCGTGAATAAATCACGTCGAGCGCAATGCCGATTGCAACCGCCTCCCCGTGGCGAATCCGGTATTCGGAGAGTTGTTCGAGCTTGTGCGCCGCCCAATGTCCAAAATCGAGGGGCCTTGCGGAGCCGAATTCAAAGGGATCGCCGGAAGTCGCGATATGGTTCAAGTGGAGTTCAGCGGAGCGGAAAATGAGAGCCTGCATCGCTTCGGGGTCAAAATCCCGCAGGCGAAAAGCATCGCGCTCGATTTGCTCGAAAAATTGCGCGTCGCGGATCAGCGCCACCTTCACCGCTTCCACATAGCCCGCGCGTTTGTCGCGGAGCGAAAGTGTTTCGAGGAACTTGGAATCGTTGATGACTGCGTAGGGTGGGGCAAAAGTGCCGATGAAATTCTTTTTGCCGAAGGCATTGATTCCATTTTTCACGCCAACGCCGGAATCGTCCTGGCTCAACGTTGTGGTGGGAACCCGAACTAGACGGACGCCGCGATGTGCGGTGGCTGCGGCAAGCCCTGCCATATCGAGCAATGCACCGCCACCCACCGCGATGACATAGGAATGTCGGTCAATATGATAGCGATCGATTTGGGAATGAATTTCGGTAACGTGGTAATAAGAATTTTTAGTGCGTTCGCCGCCTTCAATAATAAGGCATGGTGCAACCAGATTTACCTGGTCCGAGTGGCTGGAGAAATATTCTTCGATGGAGCGGGTCAAAAATGGTTGCGCGGAAGCAAGTGCTTCATCCACAACAACCAGCACTTTTGGACTTTGATGCGCTTTATCTTCCAGCAGCACATCGAGCAACAGGTTATTGGCGGGATTGAACACATCTTCAGTAAAGTGAACCTGATGGCGATAGGTCACCTGGATGGAGCGTTCAATGCTGGGCATAAATCGTTAATATGCAAAGATAGACGAAAAATGCGAATAGTTTATTTGATGACGGCTTCTGGCTTGTCCCTTCTTTGCGGCGTTGTTTAATGGCAACTATGTTGCAACAGCGGTCAAGCCCCAGGGCTTTGCAGCCATTTACCATTCCTGGTGTGGCGCGCTACGCCTCTGCGCCGCCCTGGAAGTTGCTTGCCACATTGTTGCCTTTCGCACTGCTCGGCGCGCTCGTCACGGTTTTTATGGTGAGTCAATGCTGGACGCCGGTGATCACAGAAGCAGTTTCGAATTTGCCGGCCAACAGTGTGATTCTCGCTGGCCAACTGAGCTGGCCGGAAAAGCAGGGGAGATTGCTCGGTGCGAACGAATTCTTGTCGATAGAAACAATTACCCCGACAGACACCATCGAAGCACGCGCCACCGACATTTCCATTCTGCTGGAGCCGGATGATTTTCGCGTTGGCTCACTCGCGGGTTACGCGAGTTTTCCCTATCCGAACCGGTGGGAAATCAAGCTGGACCGCGACACGGTTGCGCCCTGGTGGGGAGCGTGGCGGCCTGCCTTGCTCGCTTTCTTCGCTGGAGTAACCCTGCTGGCCTTGCTCGCCTCGTGGAGTTTGTTTGGGATAGTTTACAGCCTGGTTGTTTTGTGGATCGCCCTCCTTTTCAATCGCGACGTCGCCTGGCGGCAGGCATGGAAGATATCCTGCGCCGCACAGATGCCCGGTGCGCTCCTGATCAGTTTCGCCATCCTCCTATATGGCCTGGGCGAAATCGCACTGATCTTTTTTTTGATACTTGCCGGAACCCATTTCGTGGTTACCTGGCTGTACCTGCTTTTTGTGCCGTTCTGTATCAGCAAAAAGGAAAAATCAGCGAAAAATCCGTTTCGGAACGAGCGGCTCAAGTCCGGTTCAAAGCGAAAAAGAAATCCGTTCAGCACTGGTGAAACGGAGTAGCAGCAAAACTCAAAAAGATTGAAGCTCGGGAATGAAGCTTTTTACCTCATGAAGCCCGGCCTGTTTATTTTATTAGTCGTGTGTGTTTTATTCTTTGGGTGGTTTTGGTTTCAGGCCAGCTATACGCAAAATCTAAATCGAGCGGATGAGTTTGAACTCTCTTCGGGGCTTGAACGATGGATTGAAGCGGGAAGCCCTCAGGGCGAAAGCCTCTCCGA
>JBQCGE010000052.1:0-3448 GCA_051955955.1 Verrucomicrobiota bacterium | reverse complement strand
GCTGATATGGGGTTGGGCCTTTGGCCCGTAAGATGTGAACATTTTCAATTTCATTGCGGGTATGGAATCGACCGTGGGCCTGTGCGGAGTAGGGAGATTTTGATGGTAAGGTGCGGATTTTTGGCCTGAAGTATTAATCATTATGCCACAATCGTTGTCATTTGTTCTAATTCACCTGGTGTTTAGCACAAAGGGCCGCGCTCCCTTGTTGGATACGCAAATTCGCCCGGCGCTTCACGCTTATTTGGCTACTGTGGCGCGGAACAAGGATTGCGAATGTTACCGGGTGGGCGGTGTGGCGGATCATGTTCATCTCGCGATTGCTCTTTCGCGCACGATCACGGTTGCGAGTTTGGTGGAGGAGTTAAAAACTTCGTCGACGAAATGGATCAAAACACAGTCAACCGCGCTGGAATCGTTCGCGTGGCAAAGGGGTTATGGCGCGTTTTCAGTCGGGCCCAAAGATCGTGAAGCATTGTTCGGGTATATCGATGGGCAGGAGGAGCATCATCGGACGCGGTCTTTTCAGGAGGAATACCGTGCTTTCCTGAAGAAGTATGGGGTTGCCTATGATGAAGGGTATGTCTGGGATTAGTGACGGCGTGACGTTTTGAATCTGTGGACGCGATGGCACGCGTCTGTAACGAAAAGCCAGGTGCTTCGAGAACGGATAATTTAGTTTGAGGCGGGTGATGATGGGGTGAGGGAGTGGTCGTAGGGGAGGTGGTGGGCCTGGTTGTAGAGGTTGAAGTAGTGGTCGGCGCGGAGGAAGGTGACTTGATTGGGCATGCGGGTGGTAATGTCGCGGCAGAGTTCGACGAGGCGGGCGGGTTTGAGTTCGCTCCAGATGCTGGATTGGTAGCTGAGGAAGAGGGGGGATTTGCGGTCCCAACGATCGAGTTGTTGGAGGATGGAGCGGTGGAGGTGCTCGTAGGTGCTGGCGTAAGGGATGATGAGTTTGTCGAAGCGGAGGCGGTTGTTCACGACGGAACCTTCGACGGAGGGGACGTCTTTGAAGTTTTGGACGGTGGCACCGTAGAGGCTGGGGCAGAATTTCTCGTAGGCGGCGCGTTGCATGGGGGTGGCGTCGTCCCAGATGGTGATGACGCGGAGGGCGGATTGTTTGAGGTAGGTTTCGGTGAGGCGGGCGTAGGCTTCCATGCGGGCGGGGTCGGCGAGGTATAGGCCGACGGGAGCGCCAGGTTCGGTGAGTGTGTTGTAGGGCATGAGGTAGCCCATTCCAGAGGGACCCGAGACGAAGCAATCGTTGGTGGTGGCGGTGGTGTAGTAGTAGTTGAGGAGAGCGGGACCGATCTCGACGAGGCCGGGAGCAATGGTCCAGTTGAGCGGGAATTCGCCACGAACTTTTGCGCTTTGATCCCAATAGCGACGCATGCCGCGCTGGACGTATTGGATGTTATCGCCATCGCTGATGAAAAGGGCGATGTAGGCCTTGTTTTCGAGCGGTGGCATTTTTGGGATGGACGGAATCTGGATGTGGTGGTCCATACCGGAGTAGACGGTTGAATTGAGGTAGTGATCGGCAGCGAGTGTGCCGATGCCGAATTCGGAGGCGGTGGTGATGCCGGAGCGTTCGGTGGGATACCAGCCGAGGGCGACTGCATTGCCGGCTGTCATGGTGCGGTAGAATTTGCGGAGGAGGTCGCGTTCTGCAGGGATTCGGGCATCGAGCCAAACAATGCCTGCTCCGACCGCAGCGGCGAGGTCGCGAGTGTGATGGAAATCTCCACCGCGATCAGTGGGGCGGGCGCTCAGGATGAGGCGTTTGGTGCATTGCTCCCAATAATTGGTGTAGAGGTGTTCGTAAATTTCGAGCGGGGTAGTGAAGGAGAGGTCACGTAGGTCGACGAGCGTTTTGAGATGGATGTTGTGTTCGCGGGCCTGGGCGGCGATTTCCGCGGTCATGGGGAGGGCGTGGCGCAAACCGGCGATGGTTCCGGCGAGGTTGCGGTAGTGGGGGCTGAGGGAGGGATCGTAGAGGACGATGCCCTGGACTTCGGGGGCGTACTTGGCAAGGAGATCGTATTTATTATCGCGGGTGTAGGTGGTGGCGAGAGTGAGATTGATGTTGGTGGTTTCGAGCCAGGTGTGGCGGCCTTCATCGGTGCGCGCGTCGAGGAGGAAAATGCGGGGTTGGGTCCGATTGACCTGGCCCTGGAGGGCGGAAAAGGTGATTTGCTCGTCGCGGGTGAGAGCCTGGATTTCGATGGCGTCGAGCGGGGCAGGGGAGGCGAAATGGGGCAGGGCCTGGCCGGGGGGCCACGAGATGCCGCATTCGGGTTGGGCGGGGGTGGGAACGGCTTCGGAAGGGTTGGATTCCGGTTCGGCAAAGGCGGATTGCGAGCAGAGGGCAAAAGCAAGGAGAGGAATGAAAAAGCGGGTCATGATTTTGGTTTCGCGAAACAGCATGGATGAGCGAGAGAGTGGGTTCAAGATGTGAAGGGCGATTGCAATGGCGGTCTTAGGCAAATTCAATGCAAGAGTGGACGTTGCGGGGAGCTGTTTTATTGCGTGTTATAGGAATTTTGTGAGGGGGAGGGAGCGGCGGCGTTTCGGATTTGTTGGAGGATCAAATTCGCAGGAATGGGTTGTTGATCCGTGGACTCGCTAGATGGATAGGTGTCCTGGCCTTGCCGACGGAAAGGGCCACCTCTCCCCGCCCTCTCCCCCACTTGGGTGGCGGAGAGGGAGTCGAAGCGGTGGGTGGTTTTCCACGGCTGAAGGGTTTAGTTGGGAGTTGGAATGGTCATCGGCAGGCTTGACCGGGAGGGGAAAAAACTTCAGGCTCGCGACTCGATTGAAAACCTTTACCTGGCACTTCCGTGTTTGGTTGCTGCCTCTTGCCTTTATTTCGGGTGTTGAACTGACCTGTGTGGCAGGGCAACGCGAACAGAATCCAAACCTCGATGCTTATCGTAAGTATGCGTTGACCCATGAAGGGGATGTGGCACGCGGAGCGCAATTGTTCGCCGATGAGCAGAGGCTGGATTGTGTGAAGTGTCATACGGTCGATGGGAGTGGGGGGAAAGCGGGCCCGGACTTGTTCGCGGTGGGCGATAAATTTGGGCGACGGGATATTGTGGATGCGGTGTTGATGCCGTCGGCGACGATTTCACCGGGCTATAATACGGTGATCGTGGAAACGAAAGCAGGCGAGGAGGTTCAGGGAATTCTGAAGCAATCGACCGGGGTCGGGCTGCAATTGATGGGGGCGGATGGAAAGTTGGTTTCGATGGCGAAGGAGGAGATCAAGGAACAACGGGGGAGCAGCCTTTCGCTGATGCCGGAGGGTTTGCAAGCGGGTTTGTCGGTGCAGGAGTTTACCGACCTGACGGAATATCTGACGACGTTGAAGCAGCCGGAGAACACGCTGGCGAGTAATCACGGAATGCCAATGGAGATTCCGCAGATTGCGAAGCCGGTGGTG
>JBQCGE010000051.1:0-5495 GCA_051955955.1 Verrucomicrobiota bacterium | reverse complement strand
CCATCCACCTGGATGGAGAATTGGGAATCTACTGTTCCATCCAACTTAAAACGCAGCAAACTGGCGCTGGTTCCGTTCCGGCGGAGCGACCCGCCCGCCAAAATCTTCCCATCCGCTTGAATTGCGACCGCATCAATGAACCCTGTAAAACCTGGCGCGTGAAACCCTGTATCAACACTGCCATCTGCATTCAGCCGCTTGAGCGTCGCCTCACCGGAAGAATTTGCGATTCCCGCCACCAGCACCTGCCCATTTGTGAGAGGCACGATTACACTGGGGTAAAGCATCGTGCCCTGGGCCACGCTGAACCCAGTATCGAGCGAGCCATCCTCGTTCAGCCTCGCGATCGTTTCGAATCCGCGCGACGTGTTGAAATTTCCACCCACATAGATTTCCCCATTAGCCCCGGCAGCAACCGCTTGAATACCGCTTTCGATGGCCATTGAGTTTGAAATGGCTGGAGTAAAACCCTGAACACATTCCCCAAAGCCGTCCAGGCGAGTGACATAGACGGATGCCGTGCCATTCACGGTCGTGAAATTTCCCCCTACAACCAGGTCGCCTTCACTCGTGAATGCGCATCCACGAGCGCCGAAATCGAGTTGCGGGGCGAATGTGTCATCGATTCCACCGCCGATCAGCAACCGGGCAATGTTTGGAGCGACCTGGCCATTCAAATGCCCAAAGTCGCCACCGACAATCAGTTCACCCGCAGCATTGAGTTGGATGAATCGAATCAATCCATCAGCCGTGCAGTTGAAATTGGGATCAATCGACCCGGTAGCACTTAGCCTGGCGAGATTTCCCTGGGCCGCTCCGTTTAGTTCGGAGAATTGCCCGGCAAGGTAAACATTGCCATTGGGGTCGATCTGGATCGCATAGACCGTTCCGCCGCCCGTGAGAGCAGCCTGAAATGAATTATCGACCACCACTTCGCTGCGGAGTTCGTAGGTGAACAGCAAAGTTGCGGCAAGGAGGGTTTTAGAGCTTCTGAGGGGTAGCTTCATAGTAACGCGTATTTAAGGGTGGCGGAATAGGACCGCTCGACAGGTTAATACTGTATGAGATTTGAATTCGCTTTCCATAAGGCTGCCTGCCTGTTTTGGCGCCATACGCAGCCGCATTGCCGGTAAGTTAAACGCTGATGGAAATCACCGTGAATTGGTGTGAAAGCTTGTTGCAGATCGATCTCCCAATGTAGGCTCTGCTCATGGATTTGAAGATTTCAGCGCCCCTTCCGCGCAAACGCGATTATCGGATCGGCTGTCTGGGAAGCGGGTTCATCATGAACGATTGTCATCTGGTAGCCTATCGCAAAGCTGGCTTCAATCCTGTCGCAATGGCCTCCCGCAATCCCGAAAAAGCAAGGCAGGCTGCCGATCGCCACCAGATTTCCAAGGTCTATGAGAGCTACGATCAATTGCTGGATGACTCTGCGATCGAGGTGCTAGATATCGCTGTCCCTCCGCAAGTCCAGCCCGGCCTCATCCGTGCCGCCTGCCAGCGGGGTACCGCCCGCGGCATTCTCGCGCAGAAGCCTCTTGCCCCAACCTATGCGGAAGCCCTTGAACTGGTCGAACTTTGCGAAAAAGCGGGCATCACCCTCGCCGTAAACCAAAATATGCGTTACGACCAATCGGTTCGTGCCGCAAAGGCTCTGCTCGATCAAAACACTCTCGGCGAGCCAATTCTTGCGACCATCGATATGCGCGCCATTCCCCATTGGATGCCATGGCAGGAGGAACTCGGCTGGGTAACCTTCCGGATCATGTCCATTCACCATCTCGACACCCTGCGGTACTGGTTTGGCGAACCGGAACGAATCTTTTGCAGCTTCCGCACTGACCCCCGCACCCAATTTCCGCACGAAGATGGAATCTGCGCCTACATCCTGGAATATGCGAATGGCCTCCGGTGCATTTGCCTCGACGACACCTGGACCGGTCCCGCCAAGGAGGGCTGCCCCTCAGATAATTATATCCGCTGGCGCATTGAAGGCCGGGAAGGGCTCGCGATTGGAGAGATTGGCTGGTGCAAAGATCCCTTCACCTCACCTTCAACTCTGCGTTACGCTGTGAAAGGTGATCCCGCTTTTCATCAGCCCACATGGAATGAAAGCTGGTTTCCAGATGCATTCATCGGAACCATGTCCCAGCTCCTCATTGCCATTGAAAACGGAACAGAACCCGCCATCAGCGGCCGCGATAATCTGAAAACTCTCGCCCTGGTTGATGCCGGTTACCAAAGCGCAAAAGAACATCGCGCAATCGATCTGAAATCAGGGGTTGAAAAAACTTAAAGAAATGAACCCTGAGAGCCGAAGCCGGAGATTGACTCGCAACCTGGCGATTGTGACTACGGGATTCGCGCTTTGGGGAGCGCTCGTCCTGCTGTTTGCGGCTCCTCTAGCCTTGCCGGGCCGAATTTCATGGCGTCAGGCGATCAATTTTGGAGTCTCTTTTTGGGCGCTTTGGTTATTTTTTCTGCCGACGGTAGCCTGGCTTTCTTTCCGTTTCCCAATTGAACGAAGAAGGCTTTTTCGGAATGTGGGTATTCATCTGGCTGCCTGCCTTTTGGTGGTCGTCGCCACCCGCGTCAGTTTTCGCATTATGGACCGACTCTCTGCCGCTGTGCAACGTGCAGAAAGATCGGGGCGAGCTCCTGATGTCCGACCATCCCGGCTAGGAGCCCCGGGTGCGCTCGGGGCGTTTCATGCCTTGCGCGCAGCCCTGGATATCCTCGTTTACTGGTCTTTGGTGGGCCTCTGCCAGGCGATTACGAATTTCCGAAGTTCAGAGGAACGGGAACGGCGCGCGGCGGAGTTGGAGGCAAGGTTCACCAGCGCGAAGTTGCAGGCGTTGCGCATGCAGATCAACCCGCATTTTCTGTTCAATACCTTAAACTCAATTGCGGCCCTGATTTATGTGAACCCGCGAGCGGCGGATGAGATGCTGGGGGATTTAAGTGAGCTGCTGCGTCGCTCGCTCAGTTCAATGGAGGAACAGGAGATTTCTCTCGCGCAAGAGCTCGAAATTATCGGGGGATATATGCGTATCGAACAAAAGCGTTTTGGGGAACGGTTGCGCATGGAACAAAGGGTCCCTGATGAACTCATGAAGGCGGTAGTTCCAGCCCTGATTCTCCAACCACTGGTCGAGAACGCCATTCGTCACGGCATTGAACCACAACGAGAGCCGGGCGTGATTTCAATCGAAGCCAGGCGGGACAATCACGATTTACACCTGACTGTGCGGGACAATGGCAGGGGCTTGGGAGGGGCGGAAGTGAACGGTTCCACACGGCGCGGAATTGGATTGGCCAACACCCAGGCACGATTGCAGGGACTTTACGGCCAGCACCAGAGTTTCACTGTCGGGAGGGCTGAGCCGAAAGGTTGCCGGGTGGATATTCGCCTGCCTTTTCACCTGCAATCACTGCAGGCTGGTCCGGAAACCCATCCACATGTTTCAAGCCTTCCAGGCAAATCACCTGCATGAAAATTCGAGCACTCATTGTTGATGACGAGGCCCTGGCCAGGCAGCGGGTTCGACTGCTCTTGAACGAAGAAGCTGACGTGGAGGTAATTGGCGAAAGCAAGGATGGTTTTGATGCCGTGGATCAGATCGAAACGACCAGGCCTGACCTGCTCTTTTTGGATGTGCAGATGCCGGATATGGATGGCTTTGAGGTCTTGCGCCATATCTCGGAGACAACGCCACCGGCGGTGATATTCACCACGGCTTATGACCAGCACGCGCTTCGAGCATCCGAGGTGAATGCACTCGATTACCTTTTAAAGCCATTCAAACCTGCGCGGTTCAAGGAAGCGATCGAGCGAGTGCGGGCAAGATTGAAAACGAATTCGACTGATCCACAATTCAAGGCCCTGCTCGCTCAACTTCAGGCGCCAACCGCGCGCACCGGTCGAATTTTGGTGCGATCCTCGGAACGCATTTTATTTCTTAAACCAGAGGAGATCGACCGGGTGGAAGCCGCGGGCAATTATGTGGTGCTACATTCGGGCAAAACGCAACACATACTTCGGGAAACGATCTCGGCAATGGAAGCTCGGCTGAACCCGGCCGGTTTCATGCGGATCAGTCGCTCGGTGATTGTCAATCTGGCATGCATCCGGGAAGTGTTGCCGGTCAATTCCGGAAAGTACGTCCTGCTCCTCAAAAATGGTGCGCGCCTGGATATGACCTGCACACTGGCGGAACTGCATACGCGCCTGGATGAAGTCTGAAGCATTGCACGCATTTCGGTAGGAAGCAGCCCACTTGGGCAGGCAATGGGCACCGCCGACCTCGCCGATCAATCTTCACCCCGCTTTCTGGTCCGTTTGTCCTGCTTTGTGCGGCCTTGGTCACATTCCGGTCGCAACCTCCTGAAGACACGCCCAAAATGGATGTGAAGCTTGAATCAATAAACAATGAAAAGAAAACATCTCTTTCTAGGAGTAGCAGCGCTGCTTGTTGCTGGTGGTTTCTGGTTCGCCAGGTCCGCGTGGAGCACCGATTCCTCCACCGAATCGAACGCGGCTGTCGATGTTAAGAGACCGCTTGCTCAAAACCAAAATGAGCCGAGTCGCTCTCCGGTCGATTCGCGCATGAGCGGCAGAATTAAAACACCTGAAGGCAAAGGAAACACTGGTGAGATGGATAATTCACCCGCTCGTCTCGCACCCCCTGATCCGACTCGGCGATTTAGAGAGTTCACTCCGGAACAGCGAGTCGAGTTCGCCCGCAAAGGACATGGCCCCGGAGGATGAGCAAACGAAAAACAAAGCTAAACAATAACAGACCAAATACTCACTCTGCCTATGAAAAAATATTCTGTTGAAACCAAGCATTGCTCCGTCGCAACCAACCGCTCAACCCTCATCTCTCCCCGGCGCGCCTTTACGCTCATTGAATTGCTGGTTGTCGTCGCGATCATCGCAATTCTCGCTGGCCTGCTGCTGCCCGTACTGGGCCGATCCAAATCCAAAGCAAATAATGCAGCCTGTCTGAACAACCTTCGGCAACTCGGCATTGCGACGCGCCTCTATTCCGTGGATAACCAGGAGAAGTTGCCCAGCGCGGAAATCCTTCCCACCGTCCCCATCGACCCCCGGAATCCCTTGCCGCGCATCTGTGATGTGCTCGGGAAATATGTTGGCAAACCAGCCGACGGAAACACCAATAGCCCAACCGTTTTCAAATGTCCTCTTGATAAAAAGAGTCGATTCGCAACGGAAGGGTCAAGCTACGAATGGAATGCAGAATTGAACGGACACCACATTGATGAAACCCGGACAGACAGCGCCTTCCTTCTTCTAAAAAAGGGAGACCCATCTGCCGGAATTACCAATTTCTATCTCACCCTTCCCCCCGGGACGACTCCGCTCCTCCTTGATTATGACGATTTCCATCCACGTCCTCCTAAATCCGGCAAAAATGTTGTTTTTATGGACGGGCATGTCGGACCGTTGGAAGCTGCTCAGCAATAAGGCA
>JBQCGE010000050.1:0-2859 GCA_051955955.1 Verrucomicrobiota bacterium | reverse complement strand
GGAGCACAATGGCATCTCGTTCGTCGGTTTTTAGCCGGCTTAAGGCATCATCCAGGATCGGGGCAATCTCGCTCATTTCGTTGCAAGGTTCGTTTGACTCCTGGTTCATGACTGAATTTTCCCGGTGTTGCCTTCGCCGCTCACTCCGGATCGCCTTCAAGGTGGTAAAATGTGCGTGACGATAAAGCCAACCAGCGACATTGCTGGCGTGACGAATCCGCCTGGCCTGGCGAGCGAGGTCCGAAAAAACGATCTGGGAGACATCCTCCGCGAGGTGTGCGTCCTGTTGGCCATTCGCAAAGCGGTGGAATAAACCAATGAAATATGCCTGTTCACCAGCTCCTGAAACGCTTCTTCGCTCTGGCTCACTGCATATTCTGCGAGCAATTCTTCGCTTGGGATCATCAATTGCGTATTAGAACCCGCCCAACTCAAAAAACCGACAGAAAAGTGACGGGCGTTGGAAGATATAATTTCTTTTCTCGTGCTTTTTGCCTTTAGTTTGGCCCTCTTTGGCGGCATCCTCTGCTTCCCGAGCTTGCGCAACCCGCGAAATTGTGGAGTTTTAAGAATTTTATGCACGAGAAGTCTTACAAGTATGTGAAAAACCTCTGGAATGATGCCGAGGCAGCCAAACTGGACCCGGTCCAGCGGTTGGTTTATCGCTCGAATAAATTGGGTGAAGACCAACGAATCACCAATACAGGCGGTGGCAATACATCCTCGAAAATCCAGGAAAAGGATCCGTTGAGCGGTGAACCTGTCGAAGTTCTGTGGGTGAAAGGTTCCGGAGGTGACTTGCGGACTTCGAAGAAAGAAAACTTCTCATCGCTCTACCAGCAAAAGTTGCTTGAGCTGCAAAAGGCTTACGCACGCGCTGAAAAGCGCGGCCCAAACACTCCCGCGGAAGATCAAATGGTGGCGATGTACAATCATTGCACCTTCAACTTGAACCCGCGCGCGAGTTCCATCGATACCCCTCTGCATTCCTTCGTTCCTTATCAGCATGTCGATCATACTCATCCCAATGCGGCGATTGCCATCGCCGCTTCTGCCAACTCCGCGAAATTGACGAAGGAGATTTATGGCGAGGAAGTCGTGCATACACCATGGCTGCGGCCAGGATTTGAACTGGGTCTCGCGATGCAGAAAATTTGCGGGGAGCACCCGAATGCCAAGGGCATCATGATGGGCCAGCATGGCTTGATCAACTGGGCCAATGATGACAAGGAATGTTATTTCCGCACCTTGGATTTAATTGAGCGCGCCTCGCAATACATTGAGGAGAAGTACGCGCAAAAAGGAGGCGACGCGACGGTCTTTGGCGGCCAAATCCACCAGGCATTGCCCGCCGATCTACGCGCAAAAGTTTTCGCCCGACTTCTTCCATGGTTACGCGGCCAGGTGAGCCAGCAGAAACGTTTCGTGGGGACAATTCAGGACGACGAAACCATTCTACGGTTCGTCAATTCGAAAGATGCGGAACGTCTTGCGGAACTTGGCACTTCCTGCCCTGACCATTTCCTTCGCACGAAGATTAAGCCGCTGTTTGTAAAAATTGCCCCAACAAAGCCCGAGGGCTCAGCCGATGCCTGGGTGGAGCAGTTCGTGGCTCAAATAAAGGAAAACATTTCAGCAGGCCTGGTCAAATATCGAGCGGATTACGCGGAGTATTACAACCGCTGCAAGCATCCAAATTCGCCAGCGATGCGCGATCCGAACCCGACCGTGATCCTGATTCCCGGGCTCGGGATGATCGCCTGGGGCAAGGACAAAAGTGAATCGCGCGTGACCGCTGAGTTCTATAACTGCGCGGTCGAAGTCATGCGAGGCGCTGAGACGGTAGACAAATACATTTCCCTGCCGCAACAGGAGGCATTCGATATCGAATATTGGCTGCTCGAAGAAGCCAAGTTGCAGCGCATGCCAGCCGAAAAGGAATTGGCGCGGCAGGTGGCCGTGGTGATCGGAGCCGGTTCCGGTATCGGGAAGGAAGTGGCCCAACGGTTGATCAAGGAAGGGGCGCATATTGTAGCAGTGGATTTGAATGCTGACGCGGCGAAGGCGACCGCAAAGGAGTTAACCGACAAATATGGTGTTGGGATCGGCGTCGCGGGCACAGGCATTTCCAACTGTGGCCCTGCAGTCGGCCTGGGCTGCGATATTACAAACCGCGCGAGCATTCGCGCCATGCTGGAACAGGTTGCGCTCGCCTATGGCGGCTTCGACCACATCATCGTGACTGCTGGCTACTTCTGCCCGCCTGATAAGACCGGGCATATTCCGGACGAGAAATGGGCTGCCACCTTTAATATCAACGTGACAGGCAGTTATCTCGTGGCGGATGAAGCGGCGAAGATTTGGAAGGAACAAGGCCTGGCTGGTTCAATGGTGCTGACTACCAGCGCCAATGCCGTCGTCTCCAAGAAAGGTTCTGTTGCATACGACACGTCCAAAGCCGCCGCAAATCACCTTGTCCGAGAGTTGGCGATTGAGCTATCTCCGCTCGTTCGCGTGAATGGCGTTGCGCCGGCCACTGTCGTGCAGGGGAGCGCAATGTTCCCACGAGATCGGGTGATCGCGAGCCTTGCAAAGTACAATATTCCGTTCAGCGAGGAGGAAACGTCTGAATCTTTAACCGCAAAGCTTGCGCAGTTCTATGCGGATCGAACACTGACGAAAAAGCCAATCACTCCGGCAGATCAAGCTGAAGCATTCTTCATCCTCGTGACGAACCGGTTGAGCAAAACCACCGGCCAAATCATTCCCGTGGATGGTGGATTACACGAAGCATTCCTGCGGTAAGAAGTTGAACTGATTTCATGGGAGTTGGATCGTTCGCGGTCCAACTCCTTTTTT
>JBQCGE010000049.1:0-4921 GCA_051955955.1 Verrucomicrobiota bacterium | reverse complement strand
CAGGGGACGGAGAAATGTTGCTTTTCCCTCCTCGGCAATCACCGTTAGACCGTCCGGCTTCTGGTAGTCACTGGCGAGCTTGGCCAAAAATTTATTGGCGGCCACACCGATTGTGGCAGTGATTTGCCGCTCCTGGCGAATTCGATCCTTCAAATCGCGAGCAATCGGGACGGATAGCTCCAGCAATTCGTCCGCGCTTATGCCTGAGTGCGCGTTCAAGTGTTCCGGTTGGAATTCAAGGTAGGCCTCATCTACGGACATTTGTTCCAATGCCGCCCCGCTGCTGCCCAAAATTTCCATGATGTGAGCGGATTCCTGCCTGTAAAAATCAATCCTGGGTGGAATGAAGATACCTTGTGGACAGAGCCGTTTTGCGGTTGAACTGGGAATGGCCGAGCGCACGCCAAATTTGCGGGCTTCATAACTTGCGGCGCACACGACACCGCGCTGTTCCGGCGGGCTCCCGACAATTACCGCCTTCCCCTTTAGTTCAGGAACTTCCCGCTGCTCAACGGAGGCGTAAAACGCATCCATGTCCACATGGAAAATGACACGCATTTCGAATAACCGGCTTCGACAGCCTGCCATCTAATGGGTCATTGCGTAAAAAACAATATTGATCGCGAGCGGGTAGGAAATTTTTTCGCTGAAATTGCGGAAAAAGTAATTGTCTTCGCTCTCTCGCTCCCACCCATCCCCATTATCCGTATTGTGGCAGGCGATAGCGATCATTCTCCCTTTGGTATCAAAGAGGGCGCGGAAATGAACTTCGTTGCATTCTTCGCCGTCATGATATTCCCAGGTCACGCCATCGTATTGGCTTCGGATCCCTTGCATGACATTCGGGACCTGCATTTTGCTTTTTGGGTAATTGAGGGGGAAAACCGTTTTGAAAATCGGGTGAGTCATTGGCAGATCAACCCAATTGCACTCGGGAAGCACCCGTTTCATCTCCGTTGCAAAATTCTCCCACTGCACTTCTCCCCAGAAATCGTCCGCCATGAGAAAGCCGCCGTTGAGCAAATACTTTCTTAGAATAGGAACTTCATCATCTTCCAGCATCAACCGCCCCGGTTCGACCATGTAAATCCAGGGGTAATCGAAAAGCTCCTTGTCTGTAATGTCGATCACTCGTCCGTTGGGATCGACTTTTATGGAGGTCAGTTCCTGCAATCGGAAGGAAAGATTCAGGTCGCTATCGGGAAAATCGGTGTGCCATTCACCCGCGCTGCGAGAGCCGTAGGCGGAGCGATGGTAACGAACTCGGGCAAAGGTGAAAACATCCTTTGGAAAAGCGGGGCTGTTGGTCCACATCGGAGTTTCATTGCTGTGAGATGGAGCTTCGCGCGCAGTCCGGATCGTGTCAGCATTATCGAGCCAACCTTCGCCACCCCAGCGTCCCCACCGTTGGGCCAGGGTGAACGTCGCGCCTGCGAATAGTGCGAACAGTACGAGCGCAAGCGAGCGATTTTTGCTCAACAACTCGCGCCTCGGGTTCATGACGACAATCATACTCGTTCCCCGATTATTTCACCACCCCAATTGCGCTTGCATTCCCACCCTCATCCGCAAATCAGGCTGGCAATCCGCGCAGCACCCGGTAGAAACGTTTTTATTGGTTATGACTGAAACAATCAAGCGGACAGCATGGGATAATTTCCAGGAACTTTATTCGGAGTTTCTTTCAATTGGGCTTTGCACGGATTTAAGCAGGAGCGGGCTGGATCGAAAATTTTTCGACGGGATGGCCGCGCCGCTGCAAAAAGCATTCGCTGAGATGGATGCACTCGAATCAGGAGCGATTGCAAACCCGGACGAGAAGCGAATGGTGGGGCATTACTGGCTGCGCAATGCGGCGCTCGCGCCAAACTCTGAAATCCGGACCGAGATTCAGGATACCATTTCCAGCATTAAAACATTCGCGCACGAAATCCATTCCGGAGCAATTCGCGGAGAGCAGGGGACGTTTTTAAATCTTTTAGTCATCGGCATAGGCGGGTCTGCGCTTGGCCCCCAATTTGTGGCAAAGGCGTTGGGAAATCCCACTACGGACCGGATGGCGGTTTACTTCTTTGATAACACCGACCCGGACGGGATGGATAAGGTGTTGGCCGAAATTGGCGCAAACCTGGGGCGCACACTGACGGTGGTCATTTCAAAATCGGGGGGAACGAAGGAAACGCGCAATGGCATGCTCGAAGCGCGACATGCTTATGAAAGAGCCAGCTTGCATTTCGAACGTCATGCGGTGGCGATTACGGGGAAGGGGAGTGAATTGAGTAAAGTCGCCGAAACGGGCCAATGGATCAAAGAGTTCCCAATGTGGGACTGGGTTGGTGGCAGAACGAGTGAAACTTCTGCGGTTGGCCTTTTGCCCGCGGCTTTGCAGGGACTCGATATTGATCACTTTTTACAGGGAGCGGCTGCTTGCGACGCGATTACCCGCAAGCATAGCTTCAATGAAAACCCGGCCGCGCAACTCGCGGCAGCATGGTTCGGAATTGGCCAGGGGAAAGGTTCTCGGGACATGGTGGTTCTGCCCTACAAAGATCGGTTGGAACTGTTCTCGAAATATCTGCAACAACTCATCATGGAATCCCTAGGCAAGGAGCGGGATCGCGACGGCAAAGTTGTGAACCAGGGCATAGCGGTTTACGGAAATAAAGGCTCAACGGACCAGCATGCTTACGTGCAGCAACTGCGTGATGGTTTGAACAACTTTTTTGTGACCTTCATCCAGGTGCTGGAAGATCGGCCTGGTAAATCGATCCAGGTGGATCCGGGAACCACTTCGGGAGATTATCTTCAGGGCTTTCTCTTTGGGACGCGAGAAGCACTTTCGCAGAGTGGCCGACTCTCCATCACTCTCACCATTGACCGGGTGGATGCTTTTCATGTCGGCGTGTTGATTGCGCTCTACGAGAGAGCAGTTGGACTTTATGCTTCCTTGATCAACATCAACGCCTATCATCAGCCCGGTGTCGAAGCGGGGAAGAAAGCCGCGACGAGCATCCTGCAAATGCAATCGGTAGTTTACGAATACCTGAGCAAAAACTCGCTCAAGTCGTTCACCGCCGTGGAAATTGCCCAAGCTTTGCAAAAGCCAGACTTCGCCGAACTGATCTTCCGCATTTGCCAGCACCTTGCAGCAAATAAGCAGATCAGCATGGAATCCCGCGCCGGCGTAAACTCCAAATATCGAGCGATCATTTAATTGCGGAGACATTCAACAAGCAGGTGCGCGCACTGAAGATGGCTGAAAAAGTTGGCATGCAGTTGGACCGGGTTGTCCTCCTGGGAAGGACATTTGAAGAGTATATCCAATACTTCGGCTTAAATCCGGCAGAGTGGATGGGCAGATCGGTTCTTGATGTGGCCTCTGGAGTGAGTTCGTTTGCGGCGCAGGCAAACGAGCGTGGGATACCTGTAACTGCTTGCGACCCGATTTATTCAAGGACACCCGAGGAACTTGAACCACGCTGCGCTGCGGATCTGGATTACATTTACCAGATCGTTGAAGGTCTTAAAACTTACGTTTGGAAAAATTACCGGGATCGCGATCATATGCGCGAATTGCGGGATAAAGCATACCACCTTTTTCTACAGGATTTTCGAATCTACAAGAACGCGAGATATGTAGCCGCTGCCCTGCCAAAATTGCCTTTCGGTGATAAACAATTCGAATTGTCTCTCGTTTCCTATTTCCTTTTTGTTTATCAGGATCAATTTTCCTATGAGTTTCACCGGGATTCGATCCTTGAATTGATGCGTGTGACGGCGCGCGAGGCAAGGATCTATCCCGTGGTCACCTTCGAAGCTGAACCGAGCAGTTACCTGGCACAACTTGAGAATGATCCTCTCCTCGACCAGTTCAGTTTTGAAATTGTGCCAACGAATTTCGAATTCCTCCGAAACTCGAATTGCTACTTGCGCATTCAGCAGCGAAATCGCGTTTGAACAAGCTGCTCGCACCCGCGGCGGTCATTGGCTAAGCTCGAGCCCATGATTTCAGCGAAAATTGCGGCAGGGCTTACTGGGCTTTGCCTGCTCATTGCCATTTCGCCTGCATTCGGACAGGAAACTCGCGACGCAGATGCCATTATCATTCGCGACGGCTTGGTCATCCGACCTGGAGGGCGTGGCGGGCGAAATCCAATTCACACCGACCCCATTGAGGAAAAAATCGTGCGGGGCAAATGGAAAGCTCCTTCAGAGGGTGAAGCGCTGAACATGGATTCTGGCGAGGAACGAAAATGGACGGCTGCGACGGCTGACCAACAGAACACTTTCACTAATGCTGCCTTGCGCGGGAACGGCTACTTGTTCACCAAAGTGCGTCTGGATAAGCCAGAGGTCAAGATATTGGAGGCAGTTGGGCATAATCTGGTTTACGTCAACGGTGAGCTGCATGCAGGCGATCCATATTCCTATGGGTATTCACAAATCCCGGTTGCTCTGCATGCGGGTGAAAACGAAGTTCTATTTCAAGTCGGTCGTGGACGTTTAAAAGCACAGCTGCTTAGTCCTGCTTCTGAGTTGAGCTTTAATCTCGGTGACCCAACTCTCCCGGATATCCAGAAGGGGAACGGGGAAGATTTATGGGGAGCGGTGATTGTGATCAATTCGAGCACCAAGTCGGCGAAAGATTTGAAGGTTTTAGCCGCCATCAATTCAGGAGAAAGCAGGACGGTTGGTATTCCGCCAATTTCTCCTTTGAGCCTGCGCAAGGTTCCGTTCAAAATTCCAATCCCCGCAAACTCCTCCACGGATAAAATCGAGATAGCACTGAAGCTAGTGGACAACGGAGGAAAAATCCGTACGGAGGCGAAATTAGAGCTGAGGGTTCGGGAACGAAACGAACAATTCAAAAAAACGTTCTTCAGTGCCATTGATGGCAGTTTGCAATATTTCGGAGTTACAC
>JBQCGE010000048.1:0-11398 GCA_051955955.1 Verrucomicrobiota bacterium | reverse complement strand
CTCGAACATGTCGGATAAGCGCAACCTTAATACATTGATTGAAAAGGCATTTGATGCCGTTTCGATTCTGAACCTTGAACAGGAAGTAATTTATGCAAGTCCTTCCACATTAAGAGTTGTCGGAAGGAAGCCGAGCGAGTGGGTGGGTCAGAATCCCTTCGTATGGGTTCACCCCGAAGATGCGGAACGGGTCAGGGAGACCTGGCTGCAATTATTGCAACACCAAGGATCAACCATTCGCATTCAGCTCCGATTCCGGCATGCTGAAGGGCATTATATCTGGATCGATTGCACGGCGACGAATCTTCTGAATGATCCTGAAGTGCAAGGGATTGTTTGCAACTACCTGGACATTACCCTGCAAAAAAACGGAGAGATTGAGCGGGCAAACCTGTTGCGGGTGAACGAAGAATTTGCGCGGAAACGGCTGGAGCGAATTAACAATCTCTTAAAGCTTCTGGAGCAATTCAACCGCGCTGTCCTTCACACACATGAAGAAGCTGCGTTGCTGAACAATTTTTGCCAACTGGCAACGGATATTTGTGGTTATCGCCTGGTCTGGATTGGGCAGGCTGGCGAACCGCCTTTGAAACGAATTGAGCCGGTCGCACACGCAGGGAATGAAAATGGATATTTAAGCGCGATTGAACTCTTTTGGGATGACCAGACGATCAATAAAGGGCCAGCCCGAAATGCAATTACAAGCGCGAGCCCGGTGGTCATTCGAGATATCGCGAATGAACCCACATTCCGCTACAAGCAAGCGGCATTGGAGCGCGGATACAAGTCGTGCGCGGTGCTCCCGCTGCAGATGGAAAAGCATGTGCACGGTTTGCTATTGGTATATGCGGATGAAGTGGACGCATTTCAAGCGGAGGAGATCCAATTACTGGGGCGAGCCGCGGACGATTTGAGCCACGGAATCTTGTTAATCCGGGCAAGCGCGGCACGAAAAGTCGCGGAGATTACATTGGCGCAAAAGGAGGAGTTCTTTCGCGAAATGACGGAGAATTCACTCGACGTAGTTTCGTTAATCGACCCGGAGTTGAAGATTGTGTACGAAAGCCCTTCGACAGAGCAGGTGTTTGGCTACAAAAAGGGGGAGTTGGAAGGAAGGCCCGTGCTGGAATATTTGCATCCGGAGGACATTCCGTTGATCCAAAAATTGAAGGAGGAGCAGGCGACGAACCCCAAGGATTCGAATCGGCTGGAAATTCGCTTTCGGCATAAGAATGGGGATTGGCGCGTGGTGGAATCATATGCGCGGCCGTTGAAAGGAAGCAGTTCGTTTCAGGGATTTGTGATTCATACGCGTGATATTACGGACCGTATTCGAGCAGAAGCAGCGCTGAAGGAGAGCGAATGGCTGTATCACTCGACGTTTGAAGGAGCGCCAAACGGGATGGCGCACATGGACCTGGCGGGCCGGTATTTGAAGGTGAACCGGAGATTTTGTGAGTTGCTTCAATACACCCCGGAGGAACTGCTGCAAATGACTTTTCGGGATATAACGCATCCCCAGGATTTGTTGGAAGATGAACGGGCGGTGAAGGAAGCGTTGCAGGGGCGAGTGACACGTCATCGCGCGGAGAAACGATATATTCGTAAGGATGGCGTCGTGATCTGGTGCGTTCGGACCGCGACCGCGCATTATGACGCGAATGGTTGTTTAAAACATTGCCTCGTGGCGGTGGAAGATATTACAGAACAAAAGCGGGCCCAGGAGCGGATCATTGAACAGGCCAACCTGATCAACCTGGCTCGAGACGCAATTTTCGTTCGGGATTTGAACGGAGTAATCACATTTTGGAACCAGGGAGCGGAGCGCATTTACGGCTGGAGGGCGAGCGAAGTGCTTGGGAAAAAAATTGAGGAAGTCCTGCCGTCAGATCCTTCTGAATATAGCCGTTGCAACGAGCAACTCATTGAGAGCGGAGAATGGAGCGGGGAACTGCACAAGAAGACCCGGGAGCAGCGTGAAGTTATCCTCAGCAGCCGATGGACATTATTGCAAAATAAGGAGGATCAGCGCGCATCAGTGATGGTTATCGATACTGATATCACTGAAAAAAAGCGTTTAGAAATAGAATTTTACCGGGCGCAACGGATGGAAGGAATTGGCACACTTGCCTCGGGCATTGCGCATGACCTCAATAATATCCTGGCGCCAATCATGATGAGCGCTGAGTTGATGCAGTGCGGCATGAAACCCGCAGACCAGGCGCAGGCGTTAAAAACAATTTTGGATTCAACTCAACGCGGAGCTGAGATCGTGAAGCAGGTGCTTACGTTTGGACGCGGAGTGAAGGGGGAGAAATCTGTATTGCAGCCAAAGCATCTGGTGAAGGAAATGATCAAGATCGCGCGCGAGACTTTCCCACGCTCAATCCGGGTTGAAAGTAATCTCAACGGGGACTTGCCTCCGATCATTGGCGACGCAACGCAAATGCACCAGGTGCTGCTGAATCTTGCAATCAATGCGCGTGATGCGATGCCCCAAGGAGGCACATTGGCCTTGGACGCGGAACCCTTTCATGCGGATCAGAACTTCGCCGCGCGGCATACAGAAGCACGGCCTGGAGATTTCATTCACTTTTGGGTTTCCGATAGCGGAACTGGAATCAGCCCTGAGCATCTGGAACACATTTTCCTGCCGTTCTACACGACGAAGGAGCAGGGGAAGGGAACGGGCCTTGGATTATCCACAGTGCTTGGAATTGTTAAGAACCATAACGGATTTGTGCACGTGGAAAGCACGCCAGGGAAGGGAAGCACGTTTCATATTTATATCCCCGCGGCCAGGGGAAGTTGTGAATTAAAAAGCAAGAGTGCGCGCGTTGAGCCACCATCTGGAAACGGACAAACGATCCTTGTCGTAGATGATGAGCCATCGCTCCGATCCATCACGCAACAAACATTGGAAAAGAAGGGATACAATGTCATTTCGGCCGCGGATGGGGTGGAAGGTTTTTCGGCATACGCGCAAGCCCGAGGAAAGATTGATCTGGTGCTGACGGACATTATGATGCCGGTGATGGATGGAGTTGTGCTGGCCATCGCAATCCGGCGATTGGATCCGGTCATGCCGATTATCGCGACCAGCGGGCTGGCCTGTGATCAGGAACTCACGAATAAGCTCGAGGAACTTAGAGATTTGGGCATTTCAGCGCTGCTCAACAAGCCGTGCCATTCGGATACACTACTGACGGAAGTTGCGCGGGCGATCCATCGTTCGCCAGGATTGGTCTGTCGGAACTAAAAAAAGGTATCGAGAACCCACCAGAGAGCTCAGTTTGAGGGCAAAACTGCTGCCAAACAGAGGGTTAGAACTAAGCCCGAAAATTCGGCAAAAACTCTTGCACCACCACAAGCTATAGTGGTATTGTGTTTGTGTGCCCCCACTAATGGGACTTGTAGCAGATGAGGAATTTGCTGGAAGAGCCGCATTAAGCGGGGTTTTGCAAGATCGGTTAAACAGGAAATCAGGTCGAGCAAAAAAGCACGAATCCACATAGCCAAAAAACACTTTAAACGCCGAATCTTATGATTGATGCACGTGAAGAGATTCTTGCCACTCCATCCGCAGCAGGGAAACAGAATGGCCGTCGCAACGCTCCTTTGAAAGAGCAGCGTGCAAAATCGAGATTGAACCGCAGGGCGCAAGGACTACCAGTCCCACGAGTCTTCAGTGATGCCAAGACGAAACCATTCGACCAAATCGAATGGGAAAAACGAACGGCGGAAATCACGGACGACAGCGGGAAGGTGATCTTCAAGCAGGACAACGTTGAAGTGCCGAAGAGTTGGTCTTTACTGGCGACAAAAGTCGTCGTTTCCAAATATTTTTATGGGGAACAAAATACGCCCGAGCGTGAGACCTCTGTTCGCCAGTTGATTCATCGAGTTTGCCGGACGATTGCGGATTGGGGGATTAAGGATGGTTATTTCAGCAAAGAGGATGGCGAAGTTTTTTATGAAGAATTGACCTGGTTGTGTGTGAACCAGTATGGCGCGTTTAATTCGCCAGTGTGGTTTAACGTCGGACTCTATCATCAGTACGGGGTTGGGAAAAATTCCGCAAAGGGAAATTGGTTTTACAATCGGCAGACTGGGCGGGCTGAGCGCGCGCCGACGCAATATGAATATCCGCAAGGGAGTGCCTGCTTCATCCAGTCCGTGGAGGACAACATGGAGGACATCATGCGGCTCGCCTATAGCGAAGCGATGTTGTTCAAATATGGCAGTGGGACAGGGACTGATCTTTCGCCGATTCGTTCCAGCAAGGAGAAGTTGAGCGGTGGTGGGCGTCCAAGCGGGCCTCTTTCGTTCCTCAAGGTTTATGACCAGGTCGCGAATGTGGTGAAGTCGGGTGGAAAAACCCGGCGTGCGGCCAAAATGAATACGCTTAAAGACTGGCACGGAGACATTGAGGAATTTGTTGATTGCAAGCAGCGTGAAGAGAAGAAGGCGTGGGCGTTAATCGAACAGGGATATAACGGTTCCTACAATGGGGATGCTTATGGGAGCGTGATGTATCAGAACGAGAACCTTTCCGTGCGCGCTTCGGATGAGTTCATGGAAGCAGCGCTGAACGGCAAGGAATGGTGGACCCGGAGCGTGACCACGGGCAAACCGTTGGAAAAGAAAGATGCGGCGAAATTATTGTATAAAATCGCCGAAGGCACATGGATCTGCGGTGATCCCGGGATGCAGTATGATGGCGCGATTCAAAAGTGGCATACCTGCAAAGGAACGGAGCCGATTCATTCGACAAATCCGTGTTCTGAATATGTATTCCTGAATAATACGGCTTGCAATCTCGCATCGTTGAACCTGATGAAGTTCAAGAAAGCGGATGGGACATTCAATGTGGAACGGTTCAAGGCTGCGGTTCGCATTTACATCACCGCGCAAGAAATTTTAGTCGATAACGCGAGCTACCCGACCCGTGAAATCACGGAGAATTCACACATTTTCCGCACACTCGGTTTGGGCTATGCGAACCTTGGATCGCTCATCATGAGCTACGGGTTCGCTTATGATTCCGAGGAGGGGCGCGCACTTGCAGGTGCTCTCACTTCAATCATGACCGGTGAGGCTTATGAACAATCGGCTGAAATTTCGAAAGTGATGGGTGCTTTCAAAGGGTATCATGATGCGCATTGCTCCGGTGTCGATAAGCCAGTGAAGAAGGATAATGTCGAATCGATGCTGGAGGTGATTCGATTGCACCGTTCGGCTGTTGAGGAGATCCAGCCCAGCCGTGAATTCGCCTATTTGAAAGATGAGGCGCGGCAGTCATGGAACCGGGCATTGGAGCAGGGTGAAGAATCGGGATATCGCAACGCGCAGGTGACCGTTCTTGCGCCCACGGGGACAATCGCGTTCCTGATGGATTGTGACACCACCGGGGTGGAGCCGGACATTGCGCTCGTGAAGTACAAGCTCCTGGCCGGCGGCGGCATGCTCAAGATCGTAAACCGCACCGTGCCGGAAGCACTTCAGCGGCTTGGTTACACGGAGCAAAAAATCCGCGAAATCATAGCCCATATTGAAAAGTACGACACGATCGAAGACGTAGAGGAAGAAGGGAAGACCGTGCGAAGCGGACTGAGTTCCGAACACCTCGCCGTTTTTGATTGCGCATTCAAGGCATATCGCGGGAAGCGGAGCATCCATTACATGGCGCACTTGAAGATGATGGCCGCCGCCCAGCCATTCATCAGCGGGGCGATTTCCAAAACGGTTAACCTGCCGAACGAATGCAGCGTGGAAGATATTCAGGACGCATACGTGCAGGCGTGGAAAATGGGATTGAA
Source organism: Verrucomicrobiota bacterium (assembly GCA_051955955.1). Lineage (GTDB taxonomy): Bacteria > Verrucomicrobiota > Verrucomicrobiia > Limisphaerales > SXQI01 > DASVNK01. Next base: position 5,579 of record JBQCGE010000048.1, on the reverse strand, counting down.
ATGCGTGGCGATTTATCGTGATGGCTCTAAGCGCTCGCAACCGCTGAACACGCGCAAAACAAACGAAACGCCTGAAACAAAGGGTGAATCGGTTGACGAGCGCATCGCTGAATTGGAAAACGAGGTGCAGAAGCTCCGGCTTGAAGCTGGCAAGCCCTTGCGTCGGCGTCTGCCGGAGACCCGCACGGCGATCACGCATAAATTCGATATCGCCGGCCACGAAGGGTACCTCACGGTGGGGCTATTTGAGAATGGCCAGCCGGGCGAACTGTTCATCACCATGGCGAAGGAAGGTTCAACCATTGGCGGACTGATGGACGGGATCGGAACGCTGACCAGCCTTGCATTGCAATACGGCGTGCCGCTGGATGCATTGGTAAAGAAATTTGCCCACCAACGGTTCGAGCCGTCCGGCTTCACCAAGAATCCTGAAATTCGCAATGCTTCCTCGATTATTGATTATGTATTCCGCTGGATGGCGATTCAATTCATCCCTGGATTTCGTGAGTTGAATTCGCCCCTCCGCAACCAGCCCTAGCTTTCAATGCCCGGCTTGTTGGAAGAAGTTAAAAAAAAAGTGAACCGGCCCGTTCCTGAATTGCCGCTGGCAGAAGAAAGCGCGGCCGTCATCGTGAAGCAGAACGGAAGCAACAGCCATGCGCAACACCAGAGCCTGAGTGCGACGATTGCCCATTTCCAACTCGATGCACCCACATGTCCAAGCTGCGGTCATGTAGCCGTTCGTAACGGCGCTTGCTACAAGTGCCTGAACTGCGGCGAAAGTCTTGGATGTTCATAGTCCATCAGCCCGGTTGCTGATCAGCAGGGTAACTTGGGCTGAATGTCACTGAGAGTCGGGAGGAACCAAATGAGCTGCCTGCAGAAATGTGGGCCGCTCATTTTATTATACAAGACACTCGGTCGGCCTCCTGGAGGTCGTCAGGCAATTCGTTTAATGACAGCATCGTTGTTTCAGGATTATTCTTTGCTACGTGCTCTTGCACTTAGTGAATGAGTTTTGCCGGGAACTAACGGCGAAATACGCAGAATTCTGACCATTTCAAATGCAGATGCTCAAATACCGATGTACTGTGGTGCTATTCGCCTGCCTCCTAATTCTGCCAGCCAGCGTGGCGGCACACCCTACAATTTCCTCAGGTTACCTGTGTGGACAGGTCACCGTTAACGCAATCGGCTCCAACGAATTGTACTTCCAACTGGCGAATACAATTCCCAAGGGAGTATACCTCGTGATGGCGCGCAAACCGGGGCCCTACTCCACCTGGTATCCGTTCTGTTACCTCCGGGCTAGTGCGACCGGTGGTCCGCTCAAGGTTAGGAACCGAGTTTCTGAAATCGTGAGGTCCGGCAACTTCGTCTTCCGTTTCACAAACTCGGTGGCGAGCAACTTGATCCGGCAAATCGAATTTGCTGTGGGCAGCGGGTTTGACAGTGATGATGATGGGCTCCCAGACGTTTACGAAGACTTGGTTACACGAACGGATCCACGCGAATCGAGCACCGGACTGAGCGCCGCAAGTGATGGCTATGGCGATTTCGATCAAGATACCCATTCAAACGCGAGCGAATTCCGGAATTCAAGCAACCCCTGGTCATGGGACGCACCGGTAACACCGACAATCGATGCAGTTCGCAAAGTAACCAATGGGCTCGAAGTGAGTTGGCGCGTCGCTTCCGTCACAACGCCGCCTGAAAGTTTTCGAATTGCTGTATACGAGACCGAGGAAATTTCGTCCGCAACCCGTCAAACGGAAATAGGCAGACCGCAATCACGATCACGGCCCTGGGCCCGCCCCGAAACGGCAAAACCACAACGTCGTTCAATCCTCAAGCGGACGGTCGAGGTAAATGAACCGCAAGCCCGACTCAGCAATCTCGCTTTGGATGGTAACTACCACTACACCATCACAAACATATCGGACGTGAGAAATCCATCAGTTGACGTTGAGGTCACGTTCCGGAAATCCCTGCTTCGAGTACCTTCGAACCCCAGTCTCGCTGGTCTGCAGGAAAGCATTATTCGACCGCAAAAGTACGTCTCGACGAACGGTTGGAGCTTGCGCTTCACCAACGCGGCTCCTTTTGGATATTATCTGTTGCTTGTCAGGCTGCACGGTGCGGAATGTAACTCATCCGGCTTTTTTGTTCCCAGGACAAAAGAATGGAAGGTGACAACTGACCGTTACGGCTTCATTCCCTCGAGTCAGCAGCAACCATCCGCCCTCAGCTCAATCCATCGGGGCTCGTACCCGATCGTGGTTCCGCGGGAAGTGTTTGCCGCAGTTAACAAAGAACCTGATAGCATTGAAAGGCTCTGGGGTCGCGGAGACCTCGAATTTGTTGCAGCAAGTGGTGGAGATTTGGACGGAGACGGTTTACCGGATGCTTACGAGATTTTTTCAACCGGGACAGACGCGACAAAAGCAGCATCAAAGAAAAGCGGTTTGTTGGATGGTTACCTGGATCTGGACCTGGATGGCTGGACAACCCTGCAAGAGTTTCGCGCTCGCACGAACCCGCAATTGGCGAATGCGCCACCAAAGGAAATTCAGCGGAGTAGGCCATCTGGAAAACAGTTATCTTCATTCTTGGGACTCACGGAACTGAGAGACTTGCCATGGGCCGAAAATGTCAGCGTCAAAAAAATCGGAGATCTCGGATTCAGTCCGTTAGAAGGATCAAGCCTGATCGAATTTGTTACCCTACTGCGAAGTCAACATCCAGATATGCTCCTGCCCTACGATATCAAGATCCATTACACACCGCCACGAGCTGAGATCGTAGAAATTGGCGGAGGCCCGTAATCCTCGTTTAAACTGAATAGCTGGGGAGTGCGAAGGTGCTGCCGCAAAGAACATTGCTATCCCCTTTCCTTTGTTGGTAATCCTCGGTTAGTACTTTTTACCGCACTCCTGCTATTTGTAATTCTGATGTGGAGCGCATAGACGGCAGTAATACGGGTTTAATTTTCTTTGGACTGATGACCTGTGGTTAACTGCGGACCGTTGAACCGGGTGGGAGGTCAATGGAGATGACGGGAGCGGGTTGCACGGGGACGGCGAAGTTTGCTGATGGAGCGACAAAGATTGGAGGTGGGGCGGCCGGCGGCAGGAGTTTTGTGGCGTTTTGAACGGGAACAGGAAAGACGGTGGTCCCGGGAGGATAGTCAATCGTCACAGCAGATGATTGTGGGACAAGTGGTTCCATAAGAGGATTTAGGTCGGATCCAGGTTCGTTCGGCTGATTTAGAGGAGTTATCGAGGTGGTTTCAGGGATCGCAGGCTGCGGCGGATAAATCGTGATTGGTGCTCCGAAGAGCGTGCCGCGTTGATAAATGTTGGTCGATGGCGTGACTGTTTGGAGCGGTTGATAACTGGATTCAGGACGGCTGAATGTTGAAGATGGCCGACTGAAGGTGTTTCCTGTCGGTGGAAAAACGAGATTTGTCTGAAAGGGGAGCGGTCGGGAAAAGTTAGTCAGGGGGAGGGCGGGGCGAGGTTGAATTATTTGGGGAGCGGGATTTCGCGCAGGGAAAGCTTTGGTTGAATTTGTGCGAGCGAATTGCTGGCCTTGAGCGCTAACCGATACGGCTAATCCAAGGATCAGCAGCTTTAAAGCATTCCTTGTATGGCACCTCCACTCCATACTTCATTATACCCCTAAGGAGGGAAAATGCAGGCAGCTCTTTAGGGAAAGCGGCCTGCGTGCAAATTCGAAAAGCGACTCTTTTGTCAGCAGGATTAATCTTCCGAGAACAAATATTCGAGGTCCGTCTTGCTCAAGTTTCGCGCGCAGCCTTCCTCACCGAGAACATCCGTAATGGTCTGCGCCTTTCGCTGTTGCAGGTCGAAGATTTTTTCTTCAACGGTGCCAGGTGTAATCAACTTGTAGGCATTGACCGTGCGGGTCTGGCCGATTCGATGAGAACGATCGATGGCCTGTGCTTCCACCGCAGGGTTCCACCATGGATCGTAAAGCACCACGTAGCTGGCGGTGGTGAGGTTCAAGCCGGTTCCAGCGGCGCGGAGGCTCAGCAGGAAGACGGAGGGGTTTGGATCATTTTGAAAGGCATTCACGACATCCTGCCTTTGCTTGGTTTCACCGGTCAGGATGTACGTGCCGATCTGACGTTTGGCGCATTCCGCCTCCAGGAGTTTGAGCATCTGCACAAACTGGCTGAAGACAAGCACCTTTTGACCTTCGGCCATCAATGGCTCGAGGAGTTCAAAAAGTGTATCTGTTTTTCCGGAAGCTGTGTCATTGCCGACCAGGCTGGGGTGACAGCAAATCTGTCGAAGGCGAGTAAGTGCGGCGAGAACATGCATCTTGCTCTTGGAAAGACCGTGCTGGCTAACGGTTTTCATGATCTGCTCACGACTGCGACGGAGTTCCGCGAGGTAAAGTTTGCGTTGTTCCTCATCCAGCGGACAATCGCGGCGTTCCTCGATACGATCCGGCAGATCTTTTGCGACTTGTTTCTTCAACCGGCGAAGGAGCAGGGGACGAAGTTTGGCAGAGAGGCGCTTGCGCGCAACCTTTTGCCCCAGTTCGGCATTCTCAGTCTTTGGTTCGTAGTTCTGGGTAAATTCCGATTGCGATCCGAGATAGGAGGGCTGGACGAAATCGACAATGCTCCAGAGATCGAGCAGGCGATTTTCGAGAGGGGTGCCTGTAAGTGCCAGGCGCTGACCCGCCTTGAGCTGTTTGACAGATTGAGTCACCTGAGCTCCAGGGTTTTTAATGTATTGGGCCTCATCCAGGACCATTGCCTGAAAATCAAACTTCATAAGGGCGGCCAGGTCACGTCGAAGCAAAGAATAATTCGTGACGATGATGTCGTGCTCAGGGATCTGTTTGCGGAGGTTATGCCGTGCCGCGCCACTCTCCAATACAAGGACTTTGGCGTCGGGGGTGAATTTATTGGCCTCACGCCGCCAGTTGTGGAGCACTGAAGCAGGACAAATAACCAGCGCCGGTTTCGCATTGCTGCCGGCCTGATGACGAAGCCACGAGAGCCAGGAAAGCGTTTGCAGCGTTTTTCCCAGGCCCATGTCGTCCGCTAGGATGCCGCCAAGGTTCAGCCGGGAGAGGTGGCAAAGAAAATCGAAACCTTCCTTTTGATAAGGGCGGAGTTCCGCGTTCAAAGGCGTTGGAAGTTCGGTGCTGGTGATACCTTTGAAATCGGAGATACGATCCCGAAGGGTCTTGATGAATGGTTGATCCGCGAACTTATCCAGAGCGGATTCATCCAGGTGCGCGGCATGGATTAAGTCCACCCGCTGAGCCACGGGCGAGAGGCCATCCAGGCCGAGCTCGGCAAAGGTTTGATGTGCGCTCTGGACAGCATCCACATCCAGTTCCATCCAGCCGCCGTCCGGCAGATGAACGAACCGGCCAGTCGCGCTCTGGAGGCGTTCCAGATCAGCTGGGCTCAGCTTCATGCCTTCGGCTTCCCATGCGGCGGAGACCGAGAACCAATCTATACCACTCCCCTGCATGAGTATCTTGGGTTTCAATTTGCGGGGTTGAAGGAATAATCTTTGGAAAGCGACGTTGCC
>JBQCGE010000047.1:0-7986 GCA_051955955.1 Verrucomicrobiota bacterium | reverse complement strand
AGATTAAGGCCTGGTTGAAGAAGCAGGGCTCCCAATGCCAGTTTTGTGAATTTTGATTTTGTGATCATAAGAGAAACGGATTCCGGAGTAATCTCTGGGCTTGTTCGTGATCGTGTATGTTCGATTTCGTAATCAGGAGGAGACCAGGCAGGGGAGTTCTCCCCTCAGAGAACCAGTGCCCTGTGACGATGTGGTTACCACCAACATTGAGGCAATAGTAGGAGCTTACATGATAATGTCAACCAGTTTAGTGTAGATTTAATGAAAAAAGCCTAAAGTGCTTATTATCAGGGGTGTGGGATATTTATAACGTTTGGATTTAAGCTTCTATGAGCTTCTATGGCTCCACTATTACAGGCAATCCGACCCAGGACAGTTGGAGCAAATGATCCGCGTTCCAATTTGCGAGGCGAAAACAACCGTGCGATTCCGTACGGCCAATCTGTTCCGGCTTGGGAGTGCCATGAAGCCCATAGCCCGGTCGATCCAGACCGATCCATGCTGTTCCAACGGGATTGTTGGGCCCAGGGGGAATCATCAATTTTCGGCCCAACTTGCGGGCTTCCGGGGATTCCGTGAAAACGGCTGGATCGAAGAGGTAAGTGGGATTTGCGGCGAATTTTTGAACGTGCAAGATGCCGATTGGACGCTTCTCAACCTTGGCGGCGATACTGCATGGAAAATGCGCGATCAAATTGGTTGAGCGATTGAATACATCCACTGTTTTGCTGTAAAGATGCACTCTCACGAAAGCTGCTTTTTCGCGAATGACGGGGGAAGGGACTCTTGGGATTTTAATGACAGTGCCTGGGGGAACATTGGTCCAATTCAGGCCGGGATTAAGCTTTCGAATGAACGCAGTGGAAGAACGGCCTTTTTCGGCGACCAACTCAAGAAGAGACTCATAATCGAGGCGTTTCGCTTCGGATTTGCCCACCCACGTGGACGGGACCTTCATGATACGAGAAAGGTCTTCCTGGGTAATCGCGTAATTCTGAATGAGCGGTTCCTCCAACAGCAAAGCCGCTTTTGATTCGCCATCCAACTCTCCGCTGACTGGCAACCCGTTATGAATTTGCCAAGCGAGCAATGCGCGCCGGGTGTTTTCGTTCATGCCGCCGTCAATGCACCCTGTGGAAATTCCGAGCCGAGCGAGAGCAACCTGAGCTTCAAGGACGTTGCGAACCGGGCGTTTTGGTCCCAGGGGAATTTCGATGTTTACCGGCGGGGCGGCCGTTTTAACGATGGCGACTGGAGGATTGGTTTTCGGGAGCACGCCCACGCCGTTGGTTGTGGGCTGGGCCGTGGAGTTCGAGGATGACTGAACGGGGGGCGCGACCCAATTAGTGGAGGCGCGGTTTGTGACGGAGGTTGGGGCTGAATTCGTTTCCGGTTCGCCAATGAACAAATAGGATATGCGGCGAAACTGGTCGGGCCGGGTTTTATGGAACCAGTAAAGCCCCCCACCGACGAGAATCAGGAATACAATCCCTGCAACGAGCGGAAGCGTACTGTTTTTCTTTTTTCTGGATCGCGCGGCCAATGCTGTTTACTTACAGGCAAAACTCGTCAGAATCTAAGGAAATTCTGAGGTTCACTTCATCATTTTGAGAAGAGTGTCTGCCATCTCGGACGGTGTTTGAGCAATCCCAATTCCTGCTTCTTTGAACGCGGCAATTTTGGCCGCTGCTGTTCCCTTGCCTCCGCTGACAATCGCACCGGCATGACCCATGCGGCGTCCGGGAGGGGCTGTGGCTCCGGCAATGAAACCTGCGACTGGTTTCTTACAATTGTTTTTGATCCATTCGGCAGCTTCCTCTTCGGCTGAGCCACCGATTTCCCCAATCATGATGATTCCATGGGTCTCCGGGTCATCATTGAACATTTTAATGACGTCGAGGTGGGAAGTCCCATTGACAGGATCGCCGCCGATCCCGACGCAGGTGGATTGGCCCACGCCGCGGCAGGTCAATTGCCAAACTGCTTCGTAAGTAAGCGTTCCGCTACGAGACACGACACCGATATTCCCTTTTTTGTGAATGTAACCTGGAGAAATTCCGATTCGGCAGCCACCGTGGGAATCTTTGCCTGCACCTGGTGTGACTACTCCCGGACAATTCGGACCAATTAAACGGGTTTTCTTCCCTTCCATACCCCGTTTGACTCGAATCATGTCATTAACGGGAATGCCTTCCGTAATACAAACCACGAGTTCGAGTCCGGCATCAACGCCCTCGAGAATGGCATCCGCAGCAAACGGAGGGGGGACGAAAATAGCCGAAGCAACAGCGCCGGTTTCGCGCACCGCCTGCTGCACCGTATCAAAAATGGGAACCTTGTTCTCAAATTTCTGCCCACCTTTACCGGGGGTGACTCCCGCGACGATTTGAGTTCCGTAATCGAGTGAAAGTTGAGTGTGCCGCGCCCCGAAACTGCCCGTGATGCCCTGGACGAGGACTTTGGTGTCTGCTTTGACGAGTATGGCCATCTTGATTCCTATTTAAAAAATATTGGAAGAAACTTTTATTTTCCGCTTACGGCGTGGACGACTTTTTGGGCGGCATCAGCCATGGAATCGCCAGTGATCAATTTGAGGCCGGATTCCGCGAGAGTCTTTTTGCCAGCAGCAACATTGTTTCCTTCCAAACGAACCACCAGCGGAATGTTTAACTGAGTCTCCCGGGCTGCGGCGACGATTCCTGTTGCGATGACATTGCAATCCATGATTCCGCCGAAAATATTGACGAGAATCCCCTTCACATTCGGATCGCTCAAAATGATTTTGAATGCTGCTGTGACCTGTTCCTTGCTCGCTCCGCCGCCGACATCGAGGAAATTTGCAGGGCTGCCGCCGTAATGCTGGATAATATCCATGGTGGCCATGGCAAGGCCCGCGCCATTGACGAGGCAGGCGATGCTGCCGTCGAGCTTGATGTAGTTCAGACTGAATTTGCTGGCTTCGATTTCGAGGGGTGCCTCTTCGCCGAGATCGCGCATTGCCTGGATGTCGGGGTGGCGATAGAGAGCGTTATCATCAAGGCCGATTTTGGCATCAACCACTTCAACAACCTGCTTCCCGTCGGGTTTTTCAATCAAGCCAAGTGGATTGATTTCCACCATGGAGGCGTCGCTTTCCCACCACGTTTTATAGACACCCAGGATCAGTTTAGCCGCCTGACCAATTAGTTCGCCGCTCAGACCAAGGCCGACCGCGACTTTGCGCGCCTGGAAAGGCTGCATTCCCACAGCAGGATCAATCCATTCCTTGATAATTTTCTCGGGAGATTTTTCCGCGACTTCCTCGATATCCATTCCGCCTTCTGAGCTTGCCATTATAAGCGGGCGGGAAACGGCGCGATCCAGCAGCACCGCGAGATAATATTCCTTGCGGATGTTCGCACCCGGTTCGACTAGCACCTTGGAAACGATGCGTCCATCCGGGCCGGTTTGTTTTGTGACCAGCGTCTGGCCAAGGATATTTCGAGCAGCATCGACTGCTTCATCAACGCTGGAAACAACCTTCACTCCACCCTTGTAACCGCTTTTGAAACTGCCCTTGCCGCGTCCTCCAGCGTGGATTTGGGATTTGACGACCACTTTTTTTGCCCCGTCCGCTATCTCTTTTTCAGCGGCGGCCCGAACTTCTTCCGGAGTGGAACAAACCGCTCCTTTGGGAACGGTAACAGCGTGCTTGCCAAGCAGTTGCTTGGCCTGGAACTCGTGAATATTCACAAATGTATGTAGTAGAAAATCAGCGTTGATCCAGGGGTTTGAGTTTCAAACCCACCGGGCCAATGTAGTTGCTTTGTGGCCGGATCAGCCGGTTTTCTGAAAGTTGCTCAAGAATATGCGCGGTCCAACCGGCGGTTCGCGCAATGGCAAAAATGGGAGTGAACAGGTCGGTTGGAATTCCGAGAGAGTAATAAACCGTGGCGGAATAGAAATCGACGTTCGCATTCAGATGCTTTTTCTCGTACATCAAGCGCGCGATGCGGTCGCTCATTTCGATCCATTTAGGTTCGCCAATTTTCTGGCTCAGTTTTTGGGCCATGGCGCGGAGGTGCGGGGCACGAGGATCGAGCGTTTTATAAACGCGGTGTCCAATGCCCATGATGTTTTGTTTGTGGGCGAGGGCATTGTCAACGTAGGCATCGACACCTGCCGGGGAACCAATTTCCTGGAGCATTTTGATCACTCCTTCATTAGCTCCTCCATGAAGCGGTCCCTTCAAGGTGCCAATTGCAGTTGTGATGGCGCTGTACATGTCGCTCAAGGTGGCGATGGTGACGCGCGCGCTAAAGGTGGAGGCATTCATGCCGTGATCGGCATGCAGGACGTAGCAAAGATCGAGGGTTTGCTCTTTTTCCTTCGACGGCTTTTCGTCATCGATCATGTGAAGGAAATTTGCCGCTTCACCCAGCGAACTGTCGGGCGCGACCACCGGTTTTCCAGAGCGCATTCGGTGAAACGCAGCGGTGATGACGGGAACCTGGGCGATCAGTCGCAGAGCCTTGCGATGCTGCGCTTCCATGGAATCATCCTCCGCTTCGGGATCAAAGCAACCGAGCGCGGAAACGCCGGTTCGCAATGCATGCATGGGAGGGGTGCTGGAGGGCAATTCATGGAGGATTCGCATCACTCCTTCAGGGAGGGGGCGGCTCGCAGCCAAAGTCTTTTTTAAGGCATCCAATTCGGCGCGGTTCGGCAGGTGGCCCTTGTGAAGGAGGTGGACCACTTCTTCAAAACTGACATGGCCCGCGAGTTCATTAATGTTGTATCCGGCATAAACCAGGACACCTTCTTCACCGCGCACATCGCTCAGGCGAGTGTCCGCGGCAACAACACCTTCCAGACCCTTGGGATGCGTAGCGGCAGTATTCATCAAAAATTCGACAATCTTCTACAGAAATTCGGGTAAGTTTTATGAACAGGCAAATGGAGCGTCAACGGTTTTCGAGATTTTTCTCTGGATTGCGCTGAAATGTTGAAGGTTTCCATTGTTGGAAATAATGAACAGAAGGTTAGTTGATGCTCCATAAATAATAAAGCAGGAGCAGCCCCAAAAAACTCATTAGCCCATAAAGCAGTGGGCCGACGCTGATGGACGAGTCACGCCTGGAGGTAACGAAATGGCATTGAGGCGAATCCATGGGAGGAGGTTCATAAAGTTTCAAAGGCTTTCCACAAGTTGCGCAGGAATCGCGCGGTTCACATTCGGAGTGCATTCCGGTGTTGCACTTCGGGCAGCACTTGCCTTCGGTGGCAGGACGATTGGTTCCCTGCACTTCAGACAAATGGCCCCGGCGATTTGCATGGCGAGCAAGGGTAACTGCAAAGGTTCAGAAAGTCAGGTGAGGAGCCGTTTCTTTGTAGTTGAAGTCTCACCCTGTTTTAACAGAAGCTATCAGCATGAAAGCTCATTTTAAAGCCGGGGCGCTGCTCGCGGCATTTTTACTTTCCATTTCCATCAGCGCGCATGGTGTGGGTGGCGAAATGGCTGATGCAGCGAATAACTTTCTCGCCACCCTGAGTCCCGAACAAAAGGCAAAAGCGACTTATGAGCTGAATGACAAAGAACGAGTGAACTGGCACTTCGTTCCCAAGGAGCGGAATGGGCTGCCAATCAAGGAAATGACTTCCGCTCAACGGGCTCTTGCGCAGGCATTGCTCAGCACCGGCTTGAGCCACCGTGGTTATTTCAAAGCGGAGACGATCATGAGCATGGAACAGATCCTCCGTGACATGGAGCAGGGGAAGGGACCGGTTCGCGATCCGGAGCGCTATTTCTTTACTATATTCGGAAAGCCTGAAGATGACGGGCATTGGGGCTGGCGGGTGGAAGGGCATCACCTGTCGCTGAACTTCACCATTTCGGGTGATGAAGTGGCTGTGACACCCAACTTCATGGGATCGAATCCTGGCGAAGTTCGCGAAGGGCCTCGAAAGGGGTTGCGCATCCTTGGCATGGAAGAGGACCTTGGGCGGAACCTGGTCAACTCGCTTACTGATAAGCAAAAGGAAGTCGCCATCTACACCAACAAAGCACCTTCGGAAATCATTACTGGCGCGGACCGAAAAGCGCACGTGCTCGATCCGCATGGAATTTCCATGGATCAGTTGGACGAGAAACAAAAGGCAATGCTCCTGGACTTGATCCACGAATATGTTTACCGCGCGCGCGGCGAAGTGGCTGATAAGGAATTTGCTGAAATCAAAAATGAAGCACCCAATAAAATCTATTTTGCCTGGGCGGGCGGAACCGAGCCTCGCCAACCTCATTACTACCGCGTTCAGGGGCCGGAATTTCTGATTGAGTATGACAATACTCAGAACAACGCCAACCATGTGCATGCAGTCTGGCGAGATTTAAAGAATGATTTCGGTGACGATATCCTTCGCAAGCACTACGACGAATCCCACAAAAAGTAGATGTTGAATCGCAGCGAAGGGGATGGGAAACCGCCACAACTGGCGATTCCCGCATTCAAGGTTGGAGAGGTTCACCAACTCGAGATCCACGATATCGCCTTTGGGGGTGAAGGGGTGGGACGAATTGGGGAATTTGTTGTGTTTGTCCCGTTTGTAATGGCGGGCGAAACCGTTCAGGCGGAGATCACCGAACTTAAAAAGAGTTTTGCGCGCGCGCGGCTGGTTTCTGTGTTGAAGCCTTCCCCATTGCGAGTGGAACCCCGTTGTCCCTATTTCGGCACGTGCGGAGGTTGCCAGTATCAGCACATCAGCTATAGCGAGCAGCTTCGGATCAAGCAGAAGCAAATCACCGATTTATTCCAGCGGATCGGGAATATCCCGAGTGCGTTGATTGACGCGGTGGTTCCGTGCCCAAGGGAGTACGAATATCGGAACCGGATCATGATCCGCACCCAATGGAACAAGCGCAAACAGGGCCTGGAAATCGGGTTTATTCGGCAGGATTGCAACTGGGTGGTGGATATTGACCACTGCCCAAGTTCGGAGCCGGAGTTGACTGAACAAATCAAGGAAGTGCGGGCAAATCCTCCACCGAAAGGCGGCTTAAAAGTGGTGCTCCGGAAGTACCCGGAGGGCTGGGAAGTGCCAAGGGACAGCTTTTTCCAAAACAATTTTTTCCTGCTTCCGAAATTGGTGGAGGGAGTTCGCGATGCGCTGGTGCAGTCGAAATCGCGGTACCTGATTGACCTTTATTGCGGGGTCGGTTTTTTTGGGATTGAATGCGCGCACCAGGTCGAAGCGGTGCTGGGAGTGGAGTTGGACAAAAAGGCGATATTTGCTGCACGCAACAATGCGGCGCGTCGCGGATTGAAAAACATCGAGTTTCTCATTGGCCGCGCTGATGAATTATTGCCGTCGGTAATCGAGAAATTTCCAGCGCATGAAACGACCTTGCTCATTGATCCACCGAGGACGGGATGCGCGCCCGAAGCAATTGAATTGATGAAGCGGACGAAGCCGTCGCAGATTTTGTACGTGTCGTGCCATCCTGCGACGCTGGCGCGAGACCTTCGATTACTTTGCGAAGGAGGGTTGTATGAACTGAAGCGGGTTCAACCGTTCGATATGTTTCCGCAAACGCAGCATGTTGAATGCATCGCGGATCTCAGGGCGACAAATCCTTCCTGAGATCTATCCCCCTCAGTGCAGGTTAATCGGATCGATGTCGATGACCATTGCCACATCTTCGGGCATTTTTAATTTCTCCTCCAATGCGGCGAGGTGTTTTGAGAGCTTCGGCATCTGCCTTGCCCGAATCATGATTTGGTAGCGATAAAAATTTTCCGCTTTGAGGAGCGGGGCGGGAGCAGGCCCGGCGATGCTGTAGTCTGCCGCGGGCTGGAGCTGCTTTTCCAATTCCTTTTTCACCTCTTCCGCGCAGAGGGAAACCTTCTCCTCGTTACGCCCTCGAAACGTGAGCAGCGCGAGGCGGCTGAAGGGCGGATATTGAAGCTGTTGCCGGAACTCAATTTCCTGCTCATAAAACCCAAGGAAATC
>JBQCGE010000046.1:0-3094 GCA_051955955.1 Verrucomicrobiota bacterium | reverse complement strand
CTGCCTCAGAGCACACATACGGTTCAACTGGCTTATCGTCTGGGTGATGGGCGTGTTTCGCCTTCTTCGGCTTTGGTTAGTTGCACTACCTGGGGCGCGGATTTGAATGGGGATGGAGTGCCGGATGACTGGCAGAGTTTCAACTGGGGCAAGCCGATTAACTGGCCAAATCCAGCACTGGACAGCGATGGCGATGGTGCATCGAACCTTGCGGAGTTTCTTGCCGGGACGGACCCCACGAACCCGGATAGTGTATTAAAAGTCGTGATCAGCACGCGTGAGCAAGGGCCGTATGTTGAGTGGACGACGGAGCCGGGCAGTGTTTATCAATTGCAAATTTCAAGCGATCTCAAAACATGGCAAAATGTGGGAACGCAGCGTTTTGCAAGTTCCACTAGTGACGCCATTCCCGCCAGCCAGCCTGGGCAGGGGCAATATTATCGTGTGATTCGGATGCGCTAAAAATATGTCGCGGTTTATTCATAAAATATTGTTTGTGCTACTGCTCGCGGCCGCATGCCGCCAAGGAGCAGCTTTCTCATTGCTCGGGCCTTTCGAACCGTGGCAGACGCAGGCGCTTGGGTACGATCCACTTGGTGGAGGGCAGGACATTGGAGCACCTAAAAACGTGGGAGAGGAGTACCGTTGGACCACACCAGTGATTACATACGGGTATGACAATTCCTTCCTGAACTATTTTGGTTCCAATGGTGTAGCGGCTGTGGATGCCGCTTTTGCTATTCTGAATTCGCTCCCTCCATTTTCAACACTGGATCAGGAAATATCTGAATTTCCATTGGTTGAGCCAATCACTGGAATTCCCACCACGTATCGCGATTCGGTTGGTGAAAATACCCGAGCGACTGCTGATAGTATTTTAGACTTAAAATCAGTTGCCCTTTCGCTAGTCGTCGAAGAATTGGGGCTCGCCAATCCGGAACGATGGGTCTGGGCTTTGCGCGACCGTTCATTGCTTCCGAATAATGCTGGAACGAATTACCTGGTAATCCAGCGGAATTTTGATCCGGTTACATTCAAACCAACTCCTTATGTTAACGGAGTGCGGTATACGTATCAGATTGCCGAGTTTGAAAATCCTACCTTTGCAGACGCGATAGAAAGTGCGGTTGATCCCGAATACGCCGGTCGCACTGTTGCTTCTGGAACTGGATTTATTAGTATCAACAACGGCTTCGGCACGGCGACAGGGTTACTGCCCGGAATGTTTTATAATTATTTGTCCAGGGATGATATCGGAGGCCTACGTTACCTTTACCAGACCAATAATTTCAATATTGAGCCATTTGAAGCTGGAACCCAGGTATTTGCTCCCGATACGAATTTGATCACGATTACCAACCTGGATCTAACTGCGTTTTCAATAGCTTCAACAAACAATAGCCCTTCCCAGCTCATCTCGTTGTATCCAGGGCTGATCATCACTCAGGCAACTCCAATTGCCAGCATTGTCATATCCAATGCCCCAACGCTCGTGACAAATTTGGTGCCTCTTTTGTTCAGGACCAATACAGCTGATTTGCAGGTGATCTCTAATATCGACCTGACGGCATTCACCAGTGCTACTTTAACCAACGATCCAAATGCGCTTCGCACGCTATTCCCTAATTTGGTAATTGCGAGCACGAATCAAAGCATTACTGCTCGCGTCGATATCGCGAGCATTACATTGACGAATGGGCCGCGCTATCCGTGGGGTGATCCATTTGCGACAAATTTCATTTTAGTGACCAATTACGTGACCAATCTCGCGGTGTTGTATCACTACACGTTTCGCAACGTGATCACGAACGATTTCAGCCCCGTCACGTTGGTCACAAGAGTGACGTCCGGTCTGGAGAAGGAACCCTGGAGCGATCCGTTAAATCCGGTGTTTAAGACTAATACAAGCACATTCCTCGCTCCTGTGCCGAGTGGCGGCGTAATTATTATTCCTCCGAACCTGTTAGGTTATGATTTTAATACCGGGTATCAGCCTATATCCACGTTGATTCCAACCACGAACATACTAGTTCAGACGAATTTCATAATTGATAATGTCTTCCGCAGCGTCAGCGATGTGGCGGTAAGCTATTTTACCAATAAACAGTTTGCTGTTTACCCAATTGAATTTTTACCACCCGGAACTTTTACAAACATTGTAACGACCAACTTTAATTCTACGAACATCGTAATCTCCTATGCGTTTAAGTACGCCAATGTCATAACGAATTACTCGAGTCCAACCACGCCTGTAACCCAATATAGTTTTAGTATCACACCGGATCCGAGGTTTCCCGGTTTGTTTGTGACGAATATCACCCGAATCGAAAACTTGAATATCGCGGTGCCTTCGGGTGGGTTCCTGATTGATACGAATCAAACGGGGTTTTTGTTCACTGGAATTAACATAACTAACATAATCCCAGTCACAAACACGGTTGTGGATATCACCAATCCGGTCACGGGCGAACGAATTGTCAGGCAAATCGTTTATAACTTTACCAATGTAATTTACACGGTTGCTCCGTTTATTTTGCAACCTGCTCCGGCGGCCGTGCTGCGCGGGGGGGTGGACAAAATAAACTTTGTCAGGATGGGGAATGGCACTATTCCGGGGAATTTCAACTCGGTTACCAACACCTATCGCGCCACTTACTTTACCAACGGAATGTGGCTTACTTCGTCGTTCCAAAGAATCTCCACCTTGCCCGATATTTTATTCTCCGCGGCCGATCTGGGTGTCACCCAGGGCTCAACTCCGGTTCGGGCATCCAGGAGCGCAAACTTTGTAAATAATGCCGCGCTCAACTCCCAAGCTCCAAACCAGGGTGGGCCTGGAACGATTGAACCGACCGTAAACATCACGTTCAACAAAGTAGGACCCAGCATTCTGAATCAAGTCCCTGGGTTTGTTACCGAAGAAAGTGCCTTAACCAGCGGAGGGCAATTGTTTGTGTGGGGATCTTTCGATGCTTCTCCAAAACCGCCTATAGTGTATCCAAACGACATCAGTCTTGAGCAAATCGAGCAAATAATCGTTGGTACGAATCCTTAAAATTTATGTTCGGCAGATTTTTAACAGCTTTAGGTTTGC
>JBQCGE010000045.1:0-2837 GCA_051955955.1 Verrucomicrobiota bacterium | reverse complement strand
AGCAACCGTTGCCTGCCAGGTATTCACCGAAGTCCAGGTGAGCGGGTATTCCACACCGTTGATGCGGATGCTCTTCACGTTCACTGGCGCGGTGCCCGAAAGCACAACAGTGTTGCGATTGGTGCTGTAATTATTGCCGCTGTTGCTGGTGATGGTAAACCCGGCGCTCACGCTCGCAAGCTGTGCCAAAATAGCCTGTCGGCGGTTCTCGATCCAATCCTTCACGCTTTGTGGTGAAGATGCCGGAACTCCATTTGAGATCAGCGCATTGTACTTCGCATCGATGATCGGGCCGACGCGGCTCGCGATGAATGGGCCATTGACAATATTATAAAGCGCCCTGAAATAGGCGCGGCGGAACGGAGCAGTTTCAATCATGCGCTTTGTGATCGTATCTCCGCTGCCGTCGAAATGAACGGTATCGAACTGGTCGGCGGTTGTTCCATCCCCCAAACCAAAAGCGAAAGCGACATCCCAATGCATGAGATTCCATTTTCCATTTTGCGGTTTGTAGGCGTACATATTCTTGCCGCGGCGATAGCCGAAGCTGTCCCAATCACCCGCCGCATGGCGCAGGGCAATGGCTCCCATCCATTCATCGATATCGACCAGAGCCTCTGTTTGAGCAACGAAGATTGCCGGGTCGGGATTGTTTACCGCCGAAATAAGCCGGAACAGTTCCGAGTAATCATGCGCTGAGTCGTTGACTGCCCGTTTGCGGAACCACCAGCGGTAGCGTTCCTTTTTATATTCCGGCAGTCCTGTCACGAGGTTTGTTGTGATTACCGCTTTGAGTTCGGAATCCTGGTTGAACATTTGGAAACTGTCAGTGAACTCAAACCAATCCTCGATTTTGAACAGGTCCCCATCCGGATCGTTCGGGAACCACTCCTCAACCATGTCATTATTCGGTTGTTGGGCGTCTTCGTAAATGCTGGGAGTGCCGCCCACCACATCCCGATCAAACCCGTTTAAAACGAAGTGGGTGTAACGGCGGTAGTTGTAAGGCTGGTTCACCTGGCTGGCCATCCAGAAGAAAACCTGCTCACGCACCCCCGTTCCATCGCTCGCGATGTTGGATGGCAAATTCAGGACGAAGTCCGATTGGCCAAGGAACAAATCATCACTTGGGAAAGTGAGCGAATAATTCGCGCTTTTTCCGAGTGGGCCATCGTAGCCCAGCCAATGGAATGGGCTGCCGCTATATTTCGTTCCCATGTCGTAAACCACGCGTTCGTTGTTATAAACAAATGTCGCATCCAGGTTCTTATTGCTGGATTGAACGCGCTGATTCCAACGCTGGATATTGTTATCGCTCATCCAGACGCGGTAGGTGGAAAAATTCCCGCTCAGCAGGCTATCGCCAAACAGGATCAAACCTTCTTTCTCCGGAGCATCCGCCGGGAAGCGTGTTGTAGCGCCGCGCGAGTCGAGCGCTTCGATATAAAAGGCCACCATCACACCGTTCGATTGGCCTGGTAATGATGCGCTGTAAAACCCGGCTCCGTTGTAGGTCATCGTTACGCTCGAATAGTTGGTTCCTGGATCCACACGGTAATACAGAGTCGCGAGGGCGATCTGGTCAGGGTCGGTGATTTGGGCTGAAATCGTTACATTCTGGTTGGCCATGGGCAGAACGGGCGAGGGCGAAACACGAACGATGGAAGGGCCACTATTTGGCCGAAGCACGCTGTTGGGCGCGCCGGGGCTTCCCAGGTTCTTCGGCACTGTCATCACTCCTGGCAATTCAAGATAATTTCCATGAACGCGAAGGAGAAACTCTGGCGTGCCATGCAGCCACTTCACATCCGCCTTGAGTGTTACAATACTGCCATTCGTCAGCGGTTGAGTGAGTTGCGCACGAATCCGATTTCCGGCGGTATCGCCCCGCTCGGCGGCTCGAATATGAAGTGCCGCGGAACCATCCGGACCCGCTCCGGGATCAATGGTCGTTTCATCATGGGTGCCGATCGCAAGCCACCCGGTCATGCCGGCTTCCAGTCCCGGATTTTTTACGATATTCGTTCCGCCATCCGGAATTACCGAAATGTTATCCATCAGCGCTTCTCCGCCATCGAGCAGAAGCACATGGAGGTTCCGGCTCGGATTGGTTGGGGGAAAATTGGTTGAGCCATTGTCCAGAATGCCGCGACGCTCCACGGTCGTCCATGCGGATTTGCCGGATTCATTGCTATCGGCCCAATTGGAAGGAAGGGAGTTATCACTGTTCGGATCAATCAACTCCATGCTGCTCCCGCCACCATCCGCCCACTGTGGCCATTGACCGCCCGAGTAATAACGCACTTCGTTAACTACGACATAACTGATATTCGTCACTGCCTTGCCATTTGAATTCGTCGAGACGATTGCTTCCGGTCGGGAGAGTGCGATTCGCTCCCCATTGCTGGAAAGGTTGCCACTGAAATTCCCAACGCTGTTGGCGGTGGTAAGAGTGCCAGGATTATTGGTCCGAAGCAGATCGAGGTTTTTAGCCACAACCAGGTAGGCCCCAGGGTTGAGCGTAAAGCTGCTGGTAAAAGTAAAGCCGATCCCGCCTTCCAGTCGCCAGCCATTTAAATTAATCGCGCGGGTGGAACGATTAAAAAGCTCCACATAATCCTCATCGGAATTCCGCGAGACTGATTTGTACATGATTTCGTTAATCACGATGTCCGGCACAAGAACCCTAGCATTCGCCAGCGCGGGAGTCGGCCGCTGAAGTGATTTTATTTCAGGCGCACCATCTGGATACCGGCCCATCGAAATACCATTGGCCTGCGGGCCAAAGTCAATGCAATCGATCACGCGATTCTTTTGTTTATTGCGCAGGATGATTT
>JBQCGE010000044.1:0-6653 GCA_051955955.1 Verrucomicrobiota bacterium | reverse complement strand
TGAACGACCTGATCTCCGCTTCGCAATAGCGTCCATCGTGGCACAATTCGTTTTTCCGCACCGTTCGGTTTCGCTTCCTCCTTGAACTCAATCTGGTCGATCCAAAGTTGATGTTGAATGCCATCGGCCTCCGTCTGGGTTAAATTGAAAGAAAGAAAATTTGTCGGGTTAAATCTTTGTTCCTCCGCGAAATTGAGTGGGATCAAAATGCTTTGCCATGTTGCAATATCGGCATCCAGTCCGCTTTGCAAATGTTTGTCGAGGTGCAAAGGTTGGCTTTCATTGCCAGCAGAATCCTGAAATTTGATCTGAGGCAGGTTTTTTGCGGAAATCGCGAGAGGGCCGTTAACTTTGAGTTCAAGAAACTTGTATTCGGATATATTTTTTACCGCGAATCCGCGATTGTAGATCCGCATTTTCCAATCTCCACCCGCTTTCGAATTCCATTCCAAAAGAGCCGCGCATTCCCCGCGAAAGGCGTTCGTCGTGATTGGCAGTTTATCCGCACTCGTCGCACCCAGCAGCAAAGAGCTCGGGGCACGAAATGTTCCGATGCCACCGTCGTAATAATCTGCCCCGAGCGGATCATCTTCATCAAAGAAAAGATAACTCGCCGACCAACAACTCAAGGCGAACATTGCCTGAAGCAAAATAAGAATGCCGCGAATAATGTTTGGCCGGTTCAACGCGCAAAATTAGCCATGCAGGATTAAATTGGTCAATTGGAAGTGCGCTTCAGGATTGGGCTGGAATTTCGGTTAAAATCGATCCACGGGCAAAAACGCATTGAGCTATGCTGGAAAGGTGGTAAGAAGCCCTTGTGATCAAATTCGTCTTTCGCTGGGCTTTTCGCCTGCTGGTACTGGCAATAGTACTGGTGGTGAGCCTTATTCTGCTGAAGGACACCATCGCGCGCACGTTCATGGAGAAGCGCATCCGGAATGAAACAGGCTTTGAAGTCAAAATTGGGCGAATGGAAGTGGCGCTGCTCCGGCCAGTGGTTTCGCTCGACCACTTGAAGCTTTATAACCCGCCCCAATTCGGAGGCGGACTCTTCGTCGATATCCCGGATTTGCATTTGGAGTACAAACCGACGGAATTGCGCGGAGTGCAGCTGAAGCTGCTGCGGTTGGATTTGAAGGAATTGAACATCGTTCTCGATGCCGCAGGGCAGACTAATCTCGTTGATTTCCTCAATCGCGCCGCTCCAGGGCTCACACCTGGCCCTGGAGGCAAGACCAGTAGTGACCAAATTCTACACGGAGTGGAAATGCTCAACCTGAGCATCGGAAGCGTGAGTTTCATTGATTTGCGCAACCCCAAACGAAACCAGAAATTCCAACTCGGCATCAAAAACGAAGTCATTCAAAACGTCCGCTCCGAGCAGGACATCGCAGCGATTTTGTTTCGAGCCCTGCTGCGGGCGGGGATTACGGTTTATTTGGATGAACCCACGGTCCAACGACCGCAGCAAAGCAACCGCTTTGAAACGAGCGTGAGATTGAAGAAACGCTGATCTGTTCACGGAACATGAAAAAGATTGAAAATCGCGTTCTGTTGTTCTCCATTTCGATAATTGGGTTTCTTGTAGGAGGTGGCAACCTTCTTTGGGCCGCAACGATAGTGTATGACAAAAATCTTTATCTGGGTTGCGCCGGTTTTCTCGGAATTACGTTTCTTTTTGGCGTGTTTAGCGCTTGGCTCAACAGCAAAACAGTGGTGACGCCCCTGTTGTTTTTTAGTGCGCCGATTCTTCTCGTCGGGATGACGGGATTAACATCCGTCACCAAGGTTCATGCTATTCGGACCCTGTTGGCATTTGGGGTTCGTATCGACAATTGTGGTCGCTATTGGACTCAGTGGAAGCCAAGCTTTTCAAAATGAGTCCTAAAAAATCGAGAAGATTGCGTTCTTGATCTGCGCAAACAATGACGAGCGAATGAAGGGAATGCGGGTGTTCGCCGTGACCATCTTGGCGTGGTGATCTGGCCAGCATATTCAATCAAGAATTAATGAATTTGGAGCTTTTTTTTAGAAGCGGGAAAATGAAGTTATTAATAATAATGGGTAGCTCTTTACTTGGGCTGGGGATCGGTATAATTCTGTTTTTTTACGTCTTCGGATTAATCTGGTCAGGAAGTTCATTCTTGACCTGTATCGCAACCGGGTTCGGCATCTTTATCTTCGGGATAATCGCACGGCGAGTAGTCGGAAAATTTGCTTACCTGCCTATAGTTGCTATTTGTGCTCCTTTTCTGTTTTTTACCCTAGGAACTATGGGCGGGTTGCGAGAGGAACCAATCGCATTTTTATTTTGGAGTTGTTGCTCGATGGCAATGTTGGCTGCGGGGCTTTGCGGAGGATATATCTTCCCGAAGTTCGTTTCCAAAAGATGCAAAATCCAGGTAAAAGGGTAACGGATGGAGTATTTTGCGTTGCGATAATTTCGATAATCTTCCCCGTCACTTCTTCAGCAGCGCCTTGAAATACTCGCGATTCATCATGGCGATGAAGTTGAGCGAAATTTCTTTGGGGCAGACCGCTTCACAGGAACCAGTAACGGTGCAGTTGCCAAATCCTTCCTGGTCCATCTGGCGAACCATGTTCAGCACGCGTTCTTCTCGTTCCACTTTCCCTTGAGGCAGTAATGCGAGGTGCGAAACCTTCGCGGATACGAAAAGCATTGCCGAGGCGTTCTTGCAAACCGCAACGCAAGCACCGCAACCAATACACGCCGCGGCATCCATGGCCCGATCGGCATCTGGCTTTGGAACAAGAATAGCGTTGGCATCCGGTGTTCCGCCGGTCGAAGCTGAGGTGAACCCGCCTGCCTGAATCACGCGGTCGAACGCGGAGCGGTTGACAATCAAATCCTTCACCAGGGGGAAAGCCTTTGCCCGCCACGGCTCAATGGTGATCGTTTCGCCATCGTGAAAATGGCGCATGTGCAACTGGCATGTGGCAGTGCCTCGATGGCCGCCATGCGGAATGCCATTAATCACCAGCGAACACATCCCGCAAATCCCTTCGCGGCAGTCGGAATCAAATGCGATCGGCTCCTCGCCTTTTTCCATCAGCCCTTCATTCACCACGTCGAGCATTTCCAAAAAGGACATGTCAGGCAGGACATCCCGCGCTTCGTAGGTGACGAATTGGCCTTCGGACTGGCCGTTCTTTTGCCGCCAAACTTTGAGAGTGAGATTCATTATTTGTAGCTCCGCGTGCTCATCTTGACCTCTTCATAAACGAGCGGTTCCTTATGCAGGATGGGCGGCTTATCGGGCCCGGCATATTCCCATGCCCCGACAAAAGCGTAGTTTTCATCATCCCGCTTCGCCTCGCCGTCAGGATATTGATATTCAACACGGAAATGCCCGCCGCACGATTCATTGCGCATGAGCGCATCGGTGCAGAGGAGTTCTGCGAATTCCATGAAATCAGCAACCCGCCCGGCATGTTCCAAAGTCTGGTTCAATTCGGAGCCGGAGCCGGTAACATTCACATTCTTCCAGAATTCTTCCCGCAGGACGGGTATGCGTTTAAGCGCTTCTTCCAGGGATTCGCGTGTTCGGGCCATTCCGCAATGTTCCCAAAGCAATTTGCCCAATTCACGATGAAATGACGTGACAGTGCGTTTTCCTTTCACATTCAGGAGGCGCTGGGTAATCGCCCGGGCCTCTTCCTCTGCTTTTTTGAATTCCGGACTTGAGGTGCTGGGTCGCGCGATTTTATTCGAAGCAAAATAATTACCAATGGTGTAGGGAATTACGAAATAACCGTCCGCAAGGCCTTGCATCAACGCACTGGCTCCCAGTCGGTTCGCTCCGTGATCGGAAAAATTCGCTTCGCCCAACACGAACAAGCCCGGGATGGTGCTCATCAGATGGTAATCCACCCAAAGCCCTCCCATCGTATAATGCAGCGCCGGATAAATGCGCATCGGCGTTTTATACGCGTTTTCACCCGTGATCGTTTCGTACATGTCGAACAGGTTGCCGTAACGTTCACGAATTGTGCTTTCGCCAAGTCGCTTGATGGCGTCTGAAAAATCGAGGTAAACCCCCAGGCCACTTGGACCCACGCCTCGTCCTTCATCGCACACTTCCTTGGCAGCTCGGGAGGCGATATCGCGGGGAGCAAGGTTGCCAAAGCTCGGATATTTGCGCTCCAGATAATAGTCTCGTTCTGAATCGGGGATTTGCTGCGGCGCGCGCGTATCCCCCTTTTTCTTCGGAACCCACACCCGCCCATCATTTCGGAGTGATTCTGACATCAACGTCAGCTTGGATTGATGCTCGCCGCTGACCGGAATGCAGGTCGGATGGATTTGGGTGTAACACGGGTTCGCAAAAGCCGCCCCTTTCTTGTAGGCGCGCCAGCTCGCCGTGACATTACAACCTCGCGCGTTCGTTGAAAGGTAAAAAACGTTGCTGTAACCGCCGGTCGCCAAAATCACGGCATCGCCAGCATGCGATGAAATTTCACCCGTGACCAGGTTACGAACCACAATGCCCTTGGCATGGCCATCCACCACCACCAGTTCAAGCATTTCAGTCCGTGTATGCATTTTCACGTGCCCCAGGCTGATCTGGCGTTCGAGCGCCTGGTACGCGCCAAGCAGCAGTTGCTGTCCCGTCTGGCCGCGAGCGTAGAACGTGCGGGAAACCTGTGCGCCGCCAAAAGAACGATTCGCAAGATAACCACTATATTCGCGAGCAAAGGGAACCCCCTGGGCAACGCATTGATCAATAATGTTTACACTGACCTGGGCAAGCCGGTAAACATTCGCTTCGCGCGAACGAAAATCGCCGCCCTTGATTGTGTCATAAAACAGCCGGAAAACACTGTCGCCGTCATTCGGATAATTTTTTGCGGCGTTTATCCCGCCTTGTGCGGCAATGCTGTGGGCGCGGCGGGGACTGTCCTGGAAGCAGAAGCAACTGACAGCATACCCGAGTTCAGCAAGTGTTGCCGCAGCCGAAGCTCCAGCCAACCCGCTACCCACTACAATGACATGAAATTTTCGCTTGTTTGCTGGGTTCACCAGCTTCAAATCGAAACGGGCCTTATCCCACTTTTTCTCGAGGGGACCGCTCGGAATTTTCGCGTCGAGAACCATATTATTTAATCACTCCAAAGAGCACGGCCAAAGGAATCGATGAGTAACCGATGATCAGCACAACCGCCGCCGTCATCGCAAACCGGTCAATGAAAGTGCCATATTTTTTGTTCTTCCAGCCGAGTGACTGAAACATGCTGCTGACCCCGTGGCTTAGGTGCAGGCAAAGGAGCGCCATGCTGATAATGTAAAATATCGAGACGATTGGCTGGCTGAATCCAAGCACCATCATCCGATACACGTCGTGATGTTGTTTGGCATCCTCTAACGTCGTGAAATTCTTCCCTGTGAAATTGATGCCGGGCACCTGCGCCGTGAAATGCAACAAATGGTAAACGATAAAGCAAAAGATCAGGAGACCGCTGACCAGCATGGTTCGTGAAGCGTAGCTGGAACCGATAGGGTTGAATTTGCGATAACCTTTTGGGCGCGCCGCTCGATTTTCAGCACTGAGCTTGATCGCCGCCCAAATATGAAGAAGAACGAGAACCAGTAACCCAAACCGGGCTGGCCAGACCAATTCCGGTTTGCTTTGGAGAAAATATCCGTAGTCGTTAATCGCATCGGGCCCAAGGAAAATCTGGAGATTTCCGACCATATGCAGGACGACAAAGGCGAAGAGAGCCATTCCTGAAATGGCCATTATGTACTTCTTCCCCAGCGAAGAGCCAAACAAACCTTTGATCAAATTCATTTCAAAAAGCCGGGCGACTCAAAAGCCGCGGGGCGGAACTGGCGAACTTCACAGCCGTTAACGGTCCACGAAAGTTTCGCACGACAAGTCAGTGTAATAAGCAACCTTGATTTGCGTCAATGGGGTGGCGAAAGGAATAAGTGAGGGGTCCTGGAAAGATAAGTAAAACTAAAATAATTTCGATGTTGGTTGAGGAAAACTTATGATTGCCGCTCCATCATTTTTCTTCTTCCCGGAAAAATTTGGCTCCCTAGAATGGCCGCCGCAGAATGAGGAATCAAGGTTTAAAATTAATTGCCCCGCGCATCACGCCTCGGCTGGACCCGTCATTTCGTCCGGCGTCACTCGCCAATCGTTCGTTTCGACAGGAAGTCAAGGCGAGTGGCGGGGGAGACTCGGTCAGAATTGCCGTGGAGCAGGCGGACGGGTCCATATTCAACTTTGAGACTGCTGTTTTCGAGAAGAACCACCCGGAAGCAGCGGGTAATTTCATTTACATCGAACGTTATCTAAAATTCCTGCTTTGGTCTCGCGGTGGGTATCGCATTTATTTTGATGGCCCGAGTGAACTCCACGCGCGATTGCAAAAACATTATCAGGAGAGCGCGACCGGTAAATTTGACGCAGACATCATGGGCGGTCGGATTTATGAAAAACCATTTGAAATCCTGTTAACCCGCGACATTCCAAAAGCCAAAGAATCGACCGCGCCTTTAGGACGGCATCTGGACGGTTGCCGAATTGGCTTTGACCTGGGAGGAAGCGACCGCAAGGTGGCTGCAGTAATGGATGGAAAAGCCATTTTCAGCGAAGAAACTGTCTGGAATCCAATTCCGGAGA
>JBQCGE010000043.1:0-9051 GCA_051955955.1 Verrucomicrobiota bacterium | reverse complement strand
GCGGTTTGTGAAATTGAAATGACCGGTTCGTCCAAAACTCGCCACCGTTTAACGAACGGCCTTAAGTTTAGACCAGCGGCAATTGCGGTTGGGAAGAATCATCTTCGCGATCCTTGCGAGCCGCACTTTTCCGTGAAGATTCCTCCTCAGTATCCGCAAGTGCTTCGTCTTCGGAAAAATTCTCCTCTTTGAAAATGGGCACTTCTGGAACATTCTGTTCAGCAGGTTCGATTTCGGAATGATCGGCTGGGGGAGGGGCGCTTTCCGCAATGATCTCTTCCGTGCTTTCGGAAGTAATAAACTCTTCGCCGCTGGGCTCTTCGAAACTTTCTTCAATACGTTCTTCGGGCTCGATTATTTCAGCAGCTTGTTCGTAAACGGATTCGTCTGAGCTTGCTTCAACCGCAGGTTCGTTCCCACTGATGATGCTTTGTGCAGGGTCATTCCGTTCAGCTTCAGCAAGCAAAACCAAAGCGCGGCGGAGCAGTTGCCCCTGGTAGGTAAACCCGGTCGCCAGGACTTCGCCTACCCGCGCACCTTCCGGAACGGCTTCTTCCGGATTTGGCAATTGATGCCCCTGCGCATTGAAGGGCTCCAGCTTCGTCGGGATGTAGGGAGCAAGCCCCATGCGTCGGGCAACATCGCGGCAGGCATTCTGAAATTGGGCCAGTTGCGCGATCAAGGGTTCCTGGCCGGACCGAATCGCGGCCTGGTTCAAAGCATAAATATGATCGAGAATCTGGACAACGGTTTTCAGCCAGTCGCCTTCCATCCGCCGCAATTTATCCACTTCCAGCCGCAGGTTGGCCCGCTCCTGGTCATGCGCTTTTTGGATGAATTTCATGAAATCCGCCGTTTCGGCCTTCATCCGTTCGGCAATTTCCTGCGCGGCCGCAACCGTTCTTCCGGAGGCATCCTGCACTCCCTGCCACTGGGAATTCGCATTTCGGATCAGCGCGGCGACGGAATCGAGTTCTTTTATTTGCTCAAGCGAACTCTTCAATGTGCTGGATTCGGTGAGCTTCAATCTTGCGTCGTGTTCGATCAGCCATGGCTTGATTGAAAACCATGCGCCCCAACCTGCTGCGATGAGGCAACCCGCCGCCGCCGCCATCTCCCAGGGGCCGTCAATTGTCCCGAGTCGGTAGAGGACATACACAGCCACTGCGCTGAGCATCAGGTCAGCAAAGTAAAATGGCCATTTGGTTAAACGCACGGATGAACCGTCATCAGACATGCCGTATTAACAGCCGAGAGATTCTTCCACGTCAATCAAGTCTTGATGCGCCAATGCCGCAAAGCACCGAGAGCGAGGACGTGGTGGGTGGCTATTTCATGCCTGGTTGAAAATCTTGTTCAAACACCCCGTTGCTGTTAAAGGAATCATGAATGAAACATTTTTTGATGGCCGCGCTCGCCTTGTCTTGCGCGTTTACTTCAGTTCTGGCGGACGATTCCGAGGAGGGGTTCGTTAAGATCATGGATGGCAAAACCTTTAACGGTTGGAAAATTGCGGATGCCGACGCGCATGCGTGGAAGGTTGAGGATGGAGCCTTCGTGGCACATGGCTCCCGATCTCATCTTTATTATGTCGGCGATTCCAAGCCGTTCAAAAATTTTGAGCTGAAGGTAGAGGTCATGACCGCGCCCGGCTCCAACGGCGGAATTTATTTCCATACCCGCTACCAGGAAACCGGCTGGCCCAAATATGGGTTCGAAACACAGGTGAATGTTTCCCACACCGATTGGATCAAAACCGGCAGCCTTTATGAAGTGGTGAATCTCGCGAGCACCCCGGCGAAAGACAACAAATGGTGGACCCAGGATATTCTCGTGCAGGGAAATTCAGTGACGGTGAAAATTGAGGGCAAGGTGGTTTATCAATACAACCAGCCTCCCGGCGCTCAACCAGGCGAAAAGTTCACCCGCGTTTTTGATCAGGGAACCTTCGCGCTCCAGGCGCACGACCCGAAGAGCACGGTGCGATATCGCAACATTCGCGTGAAGCGTTTGGATTAATTTTTCGAACGGGTGCGAGAGATTCATGCGCTCGCACCTGGTTTCGTTTTTTTGAATTCAATTTCGGTGGATTGCAGTTTCGAATTCAAAATAGCGGAACCTTTGCATTTAGTTTACACTCTCATTTCATATGACACGTCAGCAGGTGCTGGATTTGTATTTCATGGATGCGCGCTGCAAGTTGATCGAGTTGGCTGCATTTTTGGACCGCGTTCAAGTTGCCACGGGCGAAGCTGATTTTCGGTTCGAGTCTTTTAAAAAGGCTATTTCGGCGTTGAATTCCGGAGATTCCAACCGCGCTGAACAGGTGCTGCTTTCCTTCAGCGATCCGACAACCGAACCGATTTCCGCTGCCACTACCAAAGCCGCCACTGGCGCATATCCGGGAGCCCGCTGATGCGCTATATCGAACCTCATGGCCACATGGTCAGCCGCACCACGGATGACTACCAGGATATGGCGACAGCCGGGTGCGTGGCAGTTTCGGAACCAGCTTTTTGGGCAGGCTTTGATCGAAGCTCGGCGCAGGGATTTTACGATTATTTTAGGCAACTCACGGATTTTGAGCCAAAGCGCGCCGCCAAATTCGGCCTGCAACATTACACCTGGCTTTGCATCAATCCCAAAGAAGCTGAGGATATCAAACTCGCAGACGAAGTTTTATCGATTATCCCGGAATTTCTGAATGGTCCAACCGTTCTCGGGATTGGTGAAATTGGCCTGAATAAAAACAGCCGGAACGAACTGATCGTTCTGGAAAAGCATGTCGACCTCGCTGCGCGAAATGACCAGCTCATCCTCGTGCATACGCCTCATTTGGAGGACAAGCTGAAGGGAACGCGCCTCATCCTGGATGTGTTGAAGAACGATTCGCGGATCAAACCCGAGCGCGTCATTATTGATCATGTCGAGGAACATACCGTTCGCATGGTGCTCGATGCAGGTTTTTGGGCGGGCATGACGCTTTATCCGGAGAGCAAATGCACTCCGGCCCGTGCGGTTGATATTTTGGAACGCCACGGGACGGATCGGATTTGGTTAAACAGCGCCTGTGATTGGGGCGTGAGTGTGCCGCTGGCAGTGCCGCGAACCGCGCTGGAAATGCGTAAGCGCGAACATGCCGCCGAATGGATCGACAAGGTCATTTATCAGAACCCCGTCCGATTCATGAGCCAGTCCCCAAAATTCAAAGTTGCGCTCCCGGAGCAAACCTCCAACCGCTAAATCCAGGTGCAACTCAAAGAGAACATTCACCTCGCGTATTGCACCAATATCCATCGCGGGCAGAACTGGGCTGAAACATTTGAAACGCTGAAGCAACACACGCTCAAAGTTCGTGATCGCGTTGCCAATGGGAAGGCATACGCCATCGGGTTGCGCTTAAGTGATACCGCCTCGCGCGAGCTTTCGGACAAGGAACGGTTGCTGGAATTCCAGCGCTGGCTCGAACGGGAGAATTGCTACGTATTTACGATCAACGGCTTTCCTTACGGAACCTTCCATGGGGGCAGAGTGAAGGAACTCGCCTATGTGCCGGACTGGACGACGAACGAGCGCGTGGAATATACCAATCGGCTTTTCGATCTGCTTGCCGAAATCACCCCTCCCGGCGTGGCGGGGAGCGTGAGTACCGTTCCCGGTTCATTCAAGCCGCTCATTCACGATCAGCAGCAGGTCGAGCAGATGCGGCGCAATCTCTGGCGCAGTGTCGAGCACGTCCAGCAACTTTCAGAACGGACCGGTAAATCGTTTCATCTCGGGCTGGAGCCGGAGCCCCTTTGCTACCTGGAAACCTCCGCTGAAACGGTCGATTTTTTCGAGCAGTTGCAAAACGATCACCCAGGTGATGATCGCCTCCGTGAATATCTCGGCGTGAATTACGACTGCTGCCATCTAGCCGTCGAATATGAATCTCCCGAATCAGCCCTGGAGCGTTTGCGTGGCGCCGGAATTCGGATCAGCAAACTGCATTTCAGCAATGCATTGAAACTCAAGCCGGACGCCGAGAATCGCGCGGCGTTGAAGCCTTTCATTGACTCCGTTTATTTTCACCAGGTCATCGCGCGGAATGCAGATGGTTCATTGACCCGCTATCCGGATCTCGATGAAGCGCTCACCAGGACTGGCCCGACCAAAACTGATCACGAGGAGGAATGGCGGATTCACTTCCACATCCCATTGCATTGTCCACCGATCGGCGCATTCCAGACAACCTCGGATCATGTCGAGGGTGTGATGGATATCCTGAAATCGAATCCGGCGCTCTGTTCGCATATTGAAATGGAGACCTACACCTGGGAAGTTCTGCCTCCAGCCATTAAGAATCGGGATGTGGTCGATCAACTGGCCGCCGAGTACGAATGGACACTGGGCAACATGTCATCGCGCGGGCTTGCCTGAACGCCATGCAACCGCTTTCCCGCTCCACAGTTAATCATCTTCGCACCTTGCTGGTGCTTGGGCGGGCATCGAACATTCCAACCGTTTGGTCAAACTGCCTTGCCGGCTGGCTCCTGGGTGGCGGCGGGTCGATTCCGCACCTGATCCTCCTTTGCGTCGGTGCAAGCGCACTTTACATCGGTGGCATGTATTTAAACGATGCGTTCGATACCGATTTTGACCGGCAACACCGGCCCGAACGCCCGATCCCGTCCGGCGCGATTACCGCTGGCGAAGTTTGGGGCTTTGGGCTCGGCTGGATGATTCTCGGCCTGGTGATCATGTTCATTTTGGGGTGGGGGACTGGTTTCCTCGGGGTGCTGCTGGTCCTGTCGATTGTGATTTATGATTGGATTCACAAGGCGATTGCGTTCTCACCGGTGTTGATGGCTTTGTGTCGTTTCTTCCTTTTCCACGCGGCCGCCCGCACCAGCAGGGGGGGCGGGGTGGGGCTCGCCATCTGGAGCGCCTTCGCGCTGGCCTGTTATATCGTTGGTCTGAGCTATGTGGCGAAAAGCGAAAGCACCCGAGGCGCATTGAAATATTGGCCCTGCTATCTGCTGCTCGTTCCTTTGCTGCTTGCATGGCTTGTAAATCGCGATGGATATAAAACCCGTGGCATTATTTTGTGCCTCATTCTCGGACTTTGGATTTTGCGTTCCCTTCAATTCACTTACTGGAATCGCGTGAAAAACATCGGGCGCACCGTCTCGGGCCTGCTCGCTGGAATTGTCCTGACGGATTTGCTCGCCGTTGGTGGTGCGACACCATTGATTGGGTTTGTTTTTATCCTGTTGTTCGCCGCCTCACTGCTTTTCCAAAGATGGATTCCCGCGACATAAGCTCTTTACATCTTTTTTCGGAGGAGTAATCTCGTCCCAAAATTAGCTGTATGCGGAAGTTTTTCTCTTTAGCATTAGGTATCGCGGCCATCGGCTTTCTAGCCACGGGCTGCGCCGGGCCGACTCAAAAATTCGGTCGTGGGTTGAACAATGTGACTGAATTCGCCCGCCTTGGAGAAATTCGGCGCTCGATGGAACAGACTGCCGTTTGGGAAGGAACGGACAAAGCTTATACAACCGGCTTTTTCCGCGGGTTCAACCGCTCCCTCGCTCGCACCGCGGTGGGCGCTTTTGAAGTGCTTACGTTCCCGGTCCCCACTCCCACTTACGATCCTATCTTTCTGCCGAGCGAACCGGTTTATCCCGATTCGTACAAGCCGAACTTTATTGCTGACCCAAGTTTCAGCATGGATTCGCAGCTCGGGTTCAGCGGTGGCGATGTCGCTCCGATGATTCCAGGCAGCCGTTTCCGCATTTTCGATTATTAATCGATCCCTTTTCGACTGGCGCCAACACCTCGTTGGCGCTTTTTCTATTTTATTATGCAGGTAGAAAAGCAATCCCCCTGCAAAGTTAATCTCATTCTGAATATTCTCGGGAAGCGCCCGGACGGTTTTCATGAACTCGAAACCGTGATGCAGCCGGTGCCCATTTATGACACGCTCACAATTTCTAACGCGCGTGAAGGGATCACTCTGACCTGCAATCATCCTGATCTGCCGACAGATGCTCAGAACCTCGTCTGGCGCGCAGCCGATAAATTCTTCAGTGTGGCGAATATTTCCGAAGGAGCGGAAATTCACCTCGAGAAGCGGTTGCCGGTTGCTGCTGGTTTGGGAGGAGGCAGTGCCAATGCGGCCGTGACTTTGCTGGGCCTGAACGAATTGTTTGGTTCTCCATTGAGCCCGGAACAACTTTTTCACCTGGCGGCTGAGTTGGGCTCCGACGTTCCATTTTTCCTTCAGCAGAACCCGGCGATTGCAACGGGGCGTGGTGAAAAGGTGCAAAGTCTCCCCGAGTTCAAGGCTTTAAAAGGCGTGCATATCATTCTGGTCCATCCCGGTTTTGGCGTTTCAACCGCCTGGGCGTACAAAAATCTCGCGAGATTTCCAGAGGCGCTCAATGGGCTTCCCAATCGCGTAACTCGATTGGTCGAACGACTGAATTCCGGAGACATTCAATCAGCTTTGCCGGAATTTTATAACTCTCTCGAAGCGCCTGTGCTGGAGAAATACCCCATTCTTGCGATGTTCCAGGAATGGTTTCGGACGAATGGTGCGATCATGTCGATGATGTCTGGCAGCGGCTCGACGACCTTCGCCCTGGCGCAGAATGAATCTGTGGCTGCTGATTTAAAAAGCCGATTCGTTGCGGAATTTGGTGATTTTTGCTGGATTGCTTCGGTCCCCCTGTAACGACAATTCGATGGAAGTGGGGCAATATATATTAACAATAGGGTAATTTAGGAGGTTAAGATGAGCGGACGTTTGTTTTCTGAATTAAATTTATCGCCGGAAATTTTAAAAGCTATCGAGAGGCTCGGGTTCGAAAAAGCATCCCTGATTCAATCGGAAACGATTCCGGTTCTCATGGAGGGGCGCGATGTGGTCGGGCAATCCCAAACCGGCTCCGGTAAAACGGCTGCCTTCTCGATTCCGGCGCTCGAACGTCTCGATACAACAGATCGCAAGGTGCAAGTCCTTATCCTCTGCCCCACGCGCGAACTCGCCGTGCAGGTCTCCGAGGAAGTTCACAAGCTCGCGTTCTTCAAGCGT
Source organism: Verrucomicrobiota bacterium (assembly GCA_051955955.1). GTDB lineage: Bacteria > Verrucomicrobiota > Verrucomicrobiia > Limisphaerales > SXQI01 > DASVNK01. The sequence continues at coordinate 1,976 of JBQCGE010000043.1, read as the reverse complement.
GGCGTTCATCCACTTCCCATTTATGGCGGGCAATCGTATGAGCGCCAGCTTTACGGCCTGAAGCAGGGAGCCCAGATCATCATCGGAACGCCAGGACGTGTCATGGACCACATGCGTCGCGGGACTCTGAAACTGGATTCGGTCAAAATGGTGGTTCTCGATGAAGCCGACGTGATGCTCGACATGGGTTTTCGAGACGACATTGAATTCATCCTCCAGGCCACACCGCAGGAACGCCAGACCGTCTTTTTCTCGGCAACGATGCCGAAACAAATTCAGGAGCTGATCAAAAAATATGCGCGTGATCCGCAATACATCCGCATCGAGCAAAAGAGCCTCACCGTTCCAACTGTTGAGCAGGTTTATTACGAAGTGGATCGCCGCTTCAAAGTCGAATTGCTCACCCGATTGATCGATCTCCACGATCTCAAGCTCGGGATCATTTTCTGCAATACCAAGCGAATGGTCGATGACCTGGTTGACCATTTGAACGCCCAGGGATACTCCGCCGACCGTCTGCATGGTGATATGAGCCAGGCTATGCGCGACCGGGTCATGAACAAATTCCGCCAATCCGGCCTGGAATTTCTCGTCGCGACCGATGTGGCCGCACGCGGGATCGATGTGGATGATGTCCAGGTCGTGTTTAATTACGACCTGCCTTATGACGTTGAGGATTACGTTCACCGGATCGGGCGGACGGGCAGGGCAGGGAGAAGTGGCCGGGCCATCTCCTTCGTGGCTGGGCGTGAATTATTTCAGATTCAGCTCATCGAGCGCTACACTCGCATGCGCATCCAGCGGGCGAAAGTTCCGACACTCACCGAAGTGGAAGCTGCCCGGGTGAATTCGTTCCTTGGGAAAATTCGCCAGACGCTGCAAAGCGGGGATTACCAGAAACAGGACCAGGTGGTTGAGGTCTTGTTGGAGGAGGGTTTCACTTCTACTGACATTGCATCCGCATTGATTCATCATTTGCAGCACGATCAAACGCGTTCCAGCTCCAGCGGCGAACGCAATGCAGCAACACCATTGGGCAGGGGAGGGGCTGATCGCGGCACGGATGAACGACGGCAATCCCGGGAACCTCGTGACCGAAGGCAATCTCTACCCCCTCGCGAGCCGCGTGAGCGAAGACCCGCTCGCGAGTTCACCACTGAGGAAAATGCCCCCGCCAGACCGGAAAGAGTTGCGCAAAGGGCACCAGAGCCAAAACGGGAACCGCAACCTTCCGTTGCTCCAAAGGAACAACCCAGCCAACCCAAAGCGCAAGATTCGCCTGCGCCCACTGAAACAAAACCGGTGGAACCGAAATCCGTTAAATCGCCTGAACCATCCGAGGTTCGAGGTTCAACCCACCCAGCACCTTCTCGTTCTGAATCGAAGCCGACCGAAACTGCTCGTGCCAAGGCTCCGTGGCTGGACAAACCGAAGCGGGTTGCCGAAAAACCGGTTGAACCCCCGAAAGCCAGCCGCAGAACTCCCCCAGGCCAGACCCGTATTCACTTGAACATTGGCAGCGAGTTCGGCTTTAACCCAAACTCGATTCTTCGGATTATCCAGGGCGAAACGGGTGTTCCAGCCAAATCGATCGGCTATGTCGATTTGCGCGAGCGCCATGCCTTCGTGGATGTCGATTCCGCTGAAGCCAAGTCGGTCGTAAGCAAATTAAATCGCTCCCAGGCCAATGGCAGAAAAATTAAGGCAAAAATGCGGGAATCTTGATTCTCTTGTTATAACCCCTTTTGAAATCAATAACTTGCAATTGTATACAGCGTTGCCGATACCCTTTGCATCACGTGCACAAATGGAGCGGTGAAATTTCTTTACAGAAGCCTCTCTCAAACGTAGATTCGGCGAATTCATTTATTGGAATAGACAAACATGGAACTTAAGAACAAAACAATTGAACAGTTTCGGGTTCATGACCGTGACACCGGTTCTGCCGATGTTCAGATTGCTTTGCTGACTCAACG
>JBQCGE010000042.1:0-3720 GCA_051955955.1 Verrucomicrobiota bacterium | reverse complement strand
ATTCGCTTTTCCAGTTCGCGCACGCTCGTCAGGTATTCATCGAGCTTCTGGCGGTCCCGGGAAGCAAGCTGGCGTTGCAGGTCGCGCGCGTCGTTCATCACGAAATCCAGGATGGAGCGCTGCTGCTGCTGGCGCATTTGCATGTTCTTTTGCCGTTCACCGTGTGCACCCGCCCCAAACAGACGTTCGAAAAAGAGGCGCGGATTCGGTTCCGGAGCCATGGGGGTGCTGGGTGAACGCCAGGAAAGATTATGTTGATAGGCGCAGGAATAGCCGGAATCGCAGTTGCCTGATTTGCGAACGGCATCGCAGGTGAGCTCAAGCGAGGGAAAACGGGTGAGATGCCCAATCTGTTTGGCGACAACCTGGTCGATTGAAATGCCAGCGTTGATATCGGCACCCGCGGTTTTTTTGACGCGAACACCGGTCAGGAAAGTTCCGTTTGCCCGGGCATGGTCCCCTGCTCCGTCGGGCCCGGCTTTTGCGTTCACCTGGTCCAGACCGCCAATGACCTGAATCCGGTGTTTCAGCGCATTTAAGGGAGTCATTGTCTGGCTGAACTCAAACGCAGATCCTTCGCCCTTGGGCCACCAATAATCCTGGTGGGCGCCATTGGGGAAATACATGAAAGCCATGCGGACGGGAGCAGCCGCAGCGCTTTTTTGAGCCAGTCCTGCGGCACGGGCGGCTGGAACCAGGAGCGATTCAAATGCCGGCAAAGCCATGCACGCTCCAAGGCCGCGCAGGAAGCGGCGCCTGCTCAAATTGAAAGCTCGTTGCGCCTGAGAATTAAGATCTGTCGCTTTCATCATCCACTGCTCCTTAAGGTTTGGCCGAGGTTAATGGGCTGGGTTTATCCACCATGGCCGTTGTTGTTGGTACATTTCGACGTTTTTGAAACGGTGCGGATTCAATCACGCCCAGGAGCAGCTCGGAGAACTTCCCGTTGCTCTTCTCCAGCCGCGCCACAATCTGGTCGACAGTTTCCACATCGTAGTATTCCAGGCCGCGCCCAAGGGCATAAGTCAACATTTTCTCCGTAAGGCAACGGTAGAAATCAGCGGCGTGACGCTTCACCAGGATCGATTTCAATTCACGAATATCTTTAAAAGGCTCACCGGTGATGAGTGTGCCGGTGGAATCAATCTTGTCCCCGTGCTCCTGGTCGCGCCACATGCCGAGCGCATTGAAATTATCCAGAGCCAGCCCGAGCGGGTCCATGCGGTCATGGCACGAAGCGCAAAGCGGCTTTGCCCGATGCACCGCGAGCATTTCGCGCAAGCTCGGTTCGCGATCCTTAAACTCTTTGCGCGATTCCTCCAGCGTGGGCAGGTCGGGCGGAGGAGGCGCGGGGGGAGCGCCGAGGAAATTATCGAGGACGAACACGCCGCGCTTTACGGGCGAGGTGCGGGTGGGGTTGGACGTGACAACCAGGACGGAGCCCTGGGTGAGAATTCCGCCACGCGGGCTGCCTTCCGGCAAAGTGACTTTGCGCATCTGGTTCCCCTCGACTCCTGGAATGTCATAGTGTTTTGCCAGACGCTGGTTCAGAAACGTGTAATCACTATCGATCATTTCGAGGACCGAGCGGTCCTCTTTCATGATATAGGAGAAATACATCTCCGTTTCCCGTTCCATGGCACGGCGAAGGTCACCATCCAATTCGGCGCGGGGCGGTTGAAAATTCCGTCGGCGTCGGCGGCGCTCACCCTGGCCCGGCTGCTCCTTGTTGTTTTCCTCCGGTTTATCTTCGCGGGCAAAAACGGCGCGTTCGTTAATCGCGAATCCCGCAACATCGCCCACCTCGAGCCATTGGCCGGTGAAATTCTCGACCAGTTCGCGCGAGCGACTGTCCTCCACCATTCGCTTGATTTGCGTTTTCAGGTTGTTTCGCAACTGGCCTTTTTCGGCGAGTTGGAGCAACTCCTCATCCGGCATGGTGGACCAGAGAAAATAGGAAAGGCGTGATGCAAGAGAGTATTCATCGACAAGGCTGGTCGAGGCCGTTGCATCAATGCTCTTCTCATTGCGGAATAAGAAACGAGGTGAAGCCAGTACCGCAACCATTGCCTGGGAGACCCCTTCCTCGAAAGTTTTGCCAGATGTTTTGTAAATTTCCTCGGCAATGGCCACAAGCTTGTCGACGGTTCGCGAATCGACCGGGCGACGGAAAGCTTTTTGCGCAAAGCGGCTCAAGAGTTCACGAGCGTATTTCTCGCGTTCTTCAGGACTGGCAGGCGGTTCGTCCCGAGTGAAAAAACGGTCGTAGTTGTTGGTCTTTTTCCAAAACTTCTTGTCCTCGGGGCCCTGGACCTTGACTGAGCTGATGTTGAAATTGACGAAAGTCTTACTATCAGGCGCAGGTTCCTTGAGCGGTTTCAAATCGAGCACCGCGGTGTATTCGCCAGGTTGCCAATCCTGCTCCCACTCGAAGTGGTACTTCTTGTTATCATCCCAGCCGAGTTCCTGGCTCACCTTTTCCTCATCGTTTAGCTTGAAAACAATGTGGCAGCGGCCGGGATCAAAATCGAATGAGCCACGCACGGTGAAATCGGCAATCACTTTGTATTTGCCGGCATGATCGATCTTGATGGAGTGGGAAACTTTCGCTGGCTTATAGAACGAAATCCCCTCGCCCCTTTGACCACCTTCCCCCTTGAACTCGCGCCCCGAAATATTATCGACTGGAATGACTTTCGAAACAGTCGGAACCGCCTCCGTTACGATTTTCTCCGCCGCCTGCAAATATTTCTCCAGCAACAAAGGCGAGACGGTTAAAACGTCGCCGATATTGTCGAAGCCATACCCGCTGTCATCCGGTGGAAATTCATCGTTGGCGCGAAACTCAACGCCCATCAAATCGCGGATGGTGTTTTGATATTCGACCCGGTTGAGGCGCCGAATGGTGACGCGACCCGGGTCAGGGCTCGCGGGGTTGAGTTGAAATGCGTCATATTTTACCCAATTCACCAGTTTATCGATTTCCTCCTGGGTGGGACGTTCCTTGCGTTTTACGGGAGGCATCAAGCCCATGCGGACATTACGCAACACACGGGTCCAAAGGTCGTGATCATGGACAAGCTCGGAAGTGCTTTTGAATTCGTCAAAGCTGACATTCCCCTTTTTCATGCCGTCCTCGTGGCAATCGGAACAATATTGATCGATCAGCGGTTTGATCTGGCCTTCAAACTTTGTGGCAGGGTCCGCGGCTTGCGCGGGCAAAAGCGATGCAATGGCAAGGGCGAAAATGACCCGGCCTTTCGTTCCTTTGGCGGTGGATTGCATTACTAAAGTAAACTACTCGGAATTATTGTTGTAAACCAAGACGAAAACTACAGCCATAAGGTTACCACCGATTTTCTTTAAAAAATAGAGGGGTTAACTAAATTTTGCAGCATTTTTGGAAAGCAAAAACCTGGATTTCAGCTCTGTTCCCGGAAGTTTTTAAGTGCAGGCTCGCGTGTGTTTCGGCAACGTTTGCGCCGTGATTCAAAAGAAGCCGCTTTATCGGCACTTATACGTCCAGGTTCTAGCGGGTGTTTTCGCCGGAATTCTGGTCGGCTATCTCTTTCCGGATGCGGGCAAAGCCCTCAAGCCGCTGGGCGATGGATTCATCAAGCTGATCAAGATGATGATCGCCCCGGTGATCTTTTGCACAGTGGCGCATGGGATCGCCTCGCTGGAAGATATGAAGAAACTCGGCCGGGTTGGGGTAAAGGC
>JBQCGE010000041.1:0-3009 GCA_051955955.1 Verrucomicrobiota bacterium | reverse complement strand
TTATCTGCTTTTTTCACCCCCAACGTCGCACTGCGATTGGATCTCTCGCGCAGCTCTCATCACTCATCTCTTTCTTCGAATGAACGTTGATTGTACCTTGAACTTACCCATCTCGGCACAATCCAGGCTCTGCTTGTGCTTGCTTCACCCCTTATAATCCGTGCACTATCCACCCGTTCATGGGTACAGTCGGCGAAAAATTGCGCCAGGCGCGAGAACGCGAAGGTTTAAGTATTCGCGATGCCTCAGATCGTACCAAAATCCGGAGCGACCATATTGAAGCTCTCGAGGCTGGCAATTACGAGGTATTCTCTGCACCGGTCTATATCCGCGGCTTCGTCCGCAGTTATGCCAGCCATCTCAAGCTCAATGTCGAGGAGATGGTCGCCATGCTTGACCGCGAACTCTCTCAAACAGAGCGCTTCGCCGAACATCCGAAGCTCACCGGCGAATCCAAAGGTATTCTCGATTTTGTCATGCTGCAGCTCTCCAAAATCAATTGGACGGTTGCATTCCCGCTCATTTTGCTCGCGGTCATTTTGCTGGTTAGCGTCATTGGCTATCGCATTTATCGAAAGAGCCAGAGCGAAAATCCCCTCAAAGATCTCGGGCCCGGTTTGTATCAACCGAAACCTGCTGGGGACAAACTCCCTTTGCCCACGAAATAAAATCCCGTTCTCCCCGGTTTGCCGAACACACCCGAGTTCTAGTAACTTGGAGCGTGTTTAAACGTTTTAAACAAGGCCTCGACCGATGGGCAATCAATGCCGCAACCGCTGCGTTGCCCGCGCCGGCGCCAAATCCTGCCCAGATCAACGAAATCAATGCCATTCTCGCACGGCCCGATTTCTTTGTTCCCACGGACCAGGTCGCCAATGTCCGCTTTGCCAATCGCTTTGAGTTTGATTTTGATTCGCCAGTCCAGCTTTGTTGCCCGGAAAATAATCGCGGCCATGGCTGGTTTATGCGCACGAGCGGGGATTGGCGCTCTCGTCCCGTCGTTATTTTAATCCATGGATGGAATGCGCAGCTTCATTATGAAATGTTGCTTCCCCGTCTCGCCCGTCGCTTGCGACGGATGGGGATCAATTCCCTTGCTTTCGAACTTCCTCTCCATAGCCAGCGCCGTCCCGGGAAGGAACATCCCGTAGGTGATTTTATATCCGATGAAGTGCCAACAATGCTCGGTGCCACGCGCCAGGCCCTTGCCGATATCCATGCACTCCTGCTATGGGCCAAAAAGGAAGGCTGCCCCAAAGTTGCCTGCTGGGGATTCTCTCTTGGAGGCTGGCTGTCCGGTTTGTATGGAACCGTGACTAACTCCGCCGATGCCCTGGTCCTGACCACCCCGGTAACCTCCATGAGCGAGGCGATTCGTGATTTGCCCTTTTGCCATCCGATTCGTGAAACCCTGAAAGTCGCACCCTTCCCAACTCACTCCCTGGATCTCGAAAATCGTCCACTCCTCATTCCCCCACAAAATCTGTTATTGCAGGAAGGGGCATACGATTCTTTCATCAAACGTTCGACTTTTGAACGGCTTGCCACTGCGTGGCGCCTCCAACATTGGCAGGTGCTGAAACAATCACACATCAGCATTCTTGTCTCGCGATCCTCAATGAAGGCGGCTGCGGAATGGGTTCAGCCACGGCTGGCATGAGTCACGTAAATGACACGGCTTTGCAGGGGCGGCCTGAGCTCCTTGATTATTCGTCCTGCTTCGCGGGAGTGCCAGGTGTAACAGGAGCCACCGGCCGAGTTGGTGTGAGCGGTTTTGATGTGATGTTCGTTTGGCCCGCGCTCGCACTCAAAAAATTCTGGAGCAATCCCATGTAAGTCCGCAGCATGTCAGCGTCTTCCCCATCGCCAATCTCCTTTTCAAAGCTCTTCAAATCTCCGAGCGTGCTCTGCGCTTTGCTCCGGATATCATTCACATCCAGCTTGCCGGACATCAGTCCCGCTACCATCTCCTGGAACAAACGGTTTGCTTCCGGATTCGCTTCACCCAGAAATTGCTGCTGAACTTGTGCGACCGCATTGGGGTCGATTTGCGGATTACCGTTCGTCACAACCAAACTCGAATTCAGTCGCGGTGCCGGACGGTTTTTCAAGGTCGCGGCCACTGCCGGTTTGAGTGCAATAACCGTGATTTTCTCTCGCGGAATAGTGATTGTTCCTTGAATGTCGTTTTTGAGCTTTAGCTCCTTTTCGTTTAGCGAAAGCACTTTCCCGGTGTAGCGATCGCCATTGTCACACTCGACCATGTCAGCTACCGCGGAATAACCCAGCAAAACCGAAAGACAAAGGAAGGCGATTGTTTTCACAAAACTAATCTACCTCATTTTGAATTCGCAAGCCACTGCCGAATTGCCGCTGCCTGCGGATGATTCGGGCTCAGTTCCAAAACCTTCGTATATTCTTCTGATGCACGGGACGGCTCCTCGAGAAATTGCGCATATATATTGGCCAGTGCGAAATGCGCCTTCACCATCTCCGGCTTGCGGCGGGTGACCTCGCTTAATTCCAAAGCGGCATCGGTGTAGTAATGTGCATCGCGAAGCGCGAGGGCAAAGTTGTAACGCGCATCAATGCTCTCCGGGTTCAAGGCAATCGCAGCCTCGCCAGTCGAGAGTGCCAGCGGCAGGTTCGCGCTTTGGAAAGCGGCGAGCGCAAGATTGTAATAGGCATCGAAATAGCGCGGATCCAGCGCAATCGCCTTCTGGTATGCGCTGATCGCCTGCGATAACAGCTTCTCCGCATGCGCTTGAGCTCCCTCAACAAAGTATCGCTGTGCCTGATCATGTTTCCCTGGTGGAAAACTGAGGTCTTTCCGATAAGGATAGCGCGCAATCACCTTGGCCGGACCGGTTACTGGGCCATTAGTTGAGAGGTCCAGATTCGGGCGGGTAATCGGTCCTGCGGTGCGAATCGGCTGCAGAACTGGCTTCGGCTTCTGCTCGGAAGCATTGCCCTGTTTGCTTTCATCTTTCTGGAACCAATGCAGCGGAT
>JBQCGE010000040.1:0-16751 GCA_051955955.1 Verrucomicrobiota bacterium | reverse complement strand
AGTTATGCCAGAATCTCAGAGTGGCAATATTGCCGCCGCTCAAATCAAAAGCCGGGCTGAGCAAAAATGTCTGCACGTAACTGCCACTGCTCATTCCGTCCAGATTAATGCCCCAGACATGCGTTGGAGAATGGGCCTCGGTGGCGAGCGAATTATTAGGCACTCCGAACTGCCAGGTGGCTTCAGTGTCTTCGCCATCCTGCACGCTCCACTCGTTTGTATCACCTTCCAGGTCATCAAACCAGGGTGGTAGGATCGGCTTTAGAGTGCGGCAGGTGTACAATTTCCCCCCATAATCATCCGTCACGGTGTTGCCCGCAGAGTCGCGACTGACCACCTGGAAATAATAAAGACGGTCTGGAACGAGAGAGGTAAGCAATACTTCATGCGTATCACTCTGAGTGGAGACATACGCAGTTTTCCCGAGGAAGGTGGATTCGCCAAATTGCACAAGCGCATCTGCTGGTTCATCTGTGCTCCAGGAAATTGCGGCATTCTCATAATCGGCAACAACGCTGACATTACTAATTCCTGGAATTCCCAGGTCGATATCCGCTGACGCGCGCAAAATGGAGTGGCTCGTTGCATCGGTATATTGAACAACAACGTGGTCGCCGTCCGCCACCGTGAGCCTGCCCTGGCCGGGAGGTTGATTATCGCGGAAGAGCACAAGGTTTCCCCGGAACACGCCAGGCAATCCCGTGGGGCGCAAATCCAAGGTCGTGCTTGCCCTGGAAGTTGTATTACTGGCGATGATATTGATCGAGGCGGAACCAACCAGGTCAGAATCAGCCACTTCAACCACCACCCGTGAAGGAGCTGTGTAGGTGGTATTATCGAGGGATATGCTTCCGAAACCATTCAGGCCGGGAGCGAGGAAACTGATCAAATTGCGCAGAATGGTCGCACGGTTATTCGGCGCAGGTGCATCCAGTGGAATGGCGTCGAGCGGAAAGGCGAGAAAAGCAACACGCCCATCTGAATCCTTGCCGGTTTGCGGATACCGAATAGCAGTCACTTTGCCGTCGGGTGCAAAGAATAGCGGCACCGCGTTGGTTGTTGGAACGAAAACATCTGAAAGGTCAGGACCGATATCCGGGGCGACCGGTTCCAGTTGATAAACCGGGTAATTACCATAATCCAGCGGCGCCTCAATACCGGAAGTGAGTGAATCCCGTTCCGCCCCGGTGATTACGGACACCTGATGATCTTCATCGCAGTCCGGGCATTCATCGAGCGGATCGCTGTGGATTTTGAAACTTGCCACCTGAAGCACGTTGGTCCGGAAGGGGACCTCACCGACACGGCTCAAAATATCCATCGAAGCCATCAAGAAAGAACCCCCGTTCGAGAGGTAATCAGTAATGACCTGCTGCGAAGCTGAATCTATAGTATTTGCGCTTTCATAAAAGCTGTCGTTGATGCGCCAAATGACGATTCTAAATGGCTTCAGGTCTTGTAAGGTGGGCATGCCCTCACGGGATGGGTCCCATACTTCATAGCTGACGCCTGTTTGGTCGAGGGCGTCAGTATATGCCGTCACGGGGATTTCAACATCGTCGCGAATATCGTCTGGGGTATAGGTATAGGCATTTACAAGGAGAATGGTGGAAGCGGGTTGAGCGACGAAACTATATAAAACGCCATTGTTATTATTCGTAGCGACGTTGCCTGCTTCGTCTTTTGAAACGACATAATATTGATAGCTCATGCCTTCCACGAGATGCTCCACCTGCACTTCATGGTTCGTTTTGAACAATGGTTTGCTGACCGGTATGAATGCTCCCGTGCTGTTACTACGATAGTAAACAAAGGATGTTGCAGGTTCATCCGTGCTCCAGGAAATCAATTCGCGCCCGAAATGATTTGTGGCACTTACATTCGTAATGATTGGCGCGAGGAGGTCAGCAGTAGCAACGGCCTGAACGAGATTGTTTGGGGAAGCATCATTATAGGTGCCGGTGATTGTATCTCCATTAGCTAAATGTAATCGTCCGTCATTTTGAACCGGACTAAGGGCAGTTTGAACGACACCGGTGAATACGCCCAGGTTTCCCGAAGGTTGCAGGGTAATGCTGATGGGGGTGGTTTGCGAGCTGGTGGCCAGGGAAATCGTGGCGTTCGGTTTCCCAGCGAGATCGAAGTCGATCAGTTTGATGACAATCGTATCCGGATAAGTGTAGGCACGCTTATCGAATGCCAGTACGCCCTGTCCAGGAAGAGGGACATCACCTGAAATCACAAGAGCAAAGTCCTGGTCTTGAACGGGAGTATCCTTGCGGGAATCTTCCAATACTTTGTGCGCCTTGACGCGGACGATGTATTCACCCGGAGCGGGCAAATCAATGTAAATACCTTCCACGTTATTAATAGAATCACTGGAACCGGTATTGGGAATGGATTCCCCTTCGATGAATTGGTTGCCTGCGAAGATGTCGCCATTCGGCGCTTGAACCTCGAGGTCAAGGTCGTTGACCAGCGCTGGGATCGCCGGGGGAAATCCAGGCACATCGGTGTAAGCGAGGGTAACTTTCAGCGGTTCATCCGAACTCGCGAGGTAAAAGCGTTTCTCGAAAGATTGGCCATTGGTCAGGAGAGCTGTTTGGTCGGTAAAATCATAACCGCGATTGCTTCCGATTAATCCGGTCATATCAATCCGCCCCCAACCTTCATGATTGTTCGGCACATAACCAGTTCCACCCAGACTAATGGCGATATCGTTATCCATATCGACGGCGGAGTTAATCAGCGCAGCCTTTACCAGTGCAGGCGAAGGTGTTTTGCCATTGTGCGTTTCGCGATAGTATTGAACGAAAACGGCTGCTGCACCCGAGGCATGGGGTCCAGCCTGGCTTGTGCCGCCCTGGTATTGATAAAATTGGTCGATGGCGAGCCATGCGTTTTCATCGCTCGCAGCACTGGATTGCAGAGATGAAATCCAGGTGCCGGGAGCGACCACATCCGGCTTGATTCGTCCATCTTCGCAGGGGCCGCGACTGGAGAAATCAGCCATGGTTTCCTGGCCGTCCGCATAGATGAAGAAGTCGAATCGATTATTTTGGGAAGCGCCAGTGGCGATGACATTCTTGGCAACTGCCGGGCTGCCGATGGTGCGCTCGGCCGGCCCTGCGTTTCCGGCGGAAAATTCGAGAATATAGGGCTGGTCACCCGGAGTATTCGGATCGGCATCGCGCACCAGAGCATCGAACTGCATTGCGCTCGTGTCATACCTGCCTTGCGTATCATCGCCCCAACTGTTCGAACCAATGACAGCCCCGGAACGAACTGCATCCGTGGTGAGGATATCCATTGAGGCAGGAGGTTCATATCCACCGACCCCATCGAAAATGCGTTGTGCGACGATATGCGCCTCTGGAGCGACACCAAGGCCGTATAAGTAGCCATTTTCATCCGTCTCACCGGTAGCACCATTGCCTGCGATGATGCCGGTGACGTGGGTTCCGTGGCTATGTTCATCCGAAGCATCGGTCAGGTTTCCGTAATAAAAGAATGCATCAACCCGCCCCTCCAGATCGGGATGAATCAAATCCGCTGACCCCAGGTCCAGGCCGCTGTCCGCGACCGCCACAGTCACACCTTTGCCAGTGAAGCCAAGATCTTGAACAGCTGGAATTCCGTTCACCCCTTCACCCTCGATGATCTCGTCCGCAACTGCATCAAACAGTTTGGGGCTGGGGGCCGGCTCGACCCAAAGCACGGCGTCTGATTGCAAAACGGCCTTCAGCCGTTCCGGGGCGATGCTGCCTTCGAGCAGCTTGCCAAACCGGGTCTTCTCATAACGTGAAAGCACATTGAACCTGCGCTGCAAGCGGGCGGTGTCGATGGGGTTGGCATCGGCCGGGAGCAGCACACGGACTTGCGCAAGTTTGCTGGATGGATGCTCCGCGAGCGCTTTTAAACCCGGCAAAGTTTTATGTTCCGGCTTGTATGGCCCAAAATAGTTGATGAACCCAAGCGCATCGATTTTAGAAGGCAAAGTTTGTGAGAGACGGGCTACGTAGGCATCCTCAGGAATGGGCCTGAGCAACTTTACATTGCAGGCAGCCAGCTGCGCTTCCCAATTCTCGGGGAGCGAGTCCGCGAGTTGGATCAAATATAATCCGCTGACCGGCTCATTGGCCATGGAGCGCAATGACTGCCTTGCCACACCGGAAGGTGTAATGGTTTCGGCGCGCAATAAGATCTTTTTTTCGGCCCCGAAAGTCGGCATCACGCCAACAACAAGACCCGCCAACAGCAGATGCAAACCTGAGCGCAGCAGGTAAATTCCTCGAACTCGCATTAAATCTAAACTTGCGATTGAATAGTCAACAAATCAGTTCAAAGCATAATCAGTGCTCAAATTGAGTGTAGCTGATTTTTTTCGGCTGAACGCCGGAAGATAGCACACTTTTGATCAGAAAAGAAACGACATGACCCGGAGCAAAAACAAACGAAAATCAATTGCGTCGGCCCTTACCATTGCCGGATCGGACAGTGGCGGAGGTGCTGGTATTCAAGCAGATCTAAAAACATTTGCGGCGTTCGGCGTTCATGGTCTTTCGGCAATCACCGCGGTGACCGCGCAGAATCCGGGTGAAGTTCGCAACATCCAGGGGATCGAGCCCCAGGTGGTTAAGGACCAAATTTCGGCGGTAATCGAGGCTTTTAAACCCTCTGCGATTAAGACCGGGATGCTTTTCAGCGCGGAGATCACGCATGAAGTGGCAAGGGCGCTTGAAAGTAGCAAAGCGATGCTCGTTATAGATCCAGTAATGATTTCCACGAGCGGAGCATTGTTGCTGAAGAAAAATGCGATTGAGGCGTTGGTAAAATTTTTGCCACAAGCAAGCCTTTTGACCCCGAATCTTCCCGAAGCTGAATATCTCCTGAAAGCGAAAATTCGCTCCCATGAAGCAATGCGCTCGGCAGCACGGGAATTGTACCAACTCCATGGCGCAGCCATCCTGATGAAAGGAGGACATCTGAAAGGATCAAGCGCGGTCGATATTTTTTACGACGGAAAGACAGAACTGCTGCTGGAATCACCCTATATCAAATCAGTTTCCACACATGGGACCGGTTGCACCTACTCAGCGGCAATTACCGCAGGACTAGCGCTCGGACTTTCATTGGAGCGGGCGGTGATTCGCGCCAAGACTTTCATTACGCAGGCCATTGCAAAATCGATTCGCTGCAATGGACGCGACGTGCTGAACAGTTTCTGGAAGAACAATGGGACACCCTCAAATGGGTGATGAACATCGCGTGATTTTTTGCTCACGCTGTCGTATTAAAAAGAAATCCCGCCATAATCCGTTAACATGCGGCACGGCGGGAGAGGAGTAATTTGAGAAGAGCGTGGCTCACGAATTTATTTGCGGTGCTGGTGTGCATTGTCGTGCTGCGATGCCCTGGTGCACGCGCTGAATCAGTGGATGTCCGCACCTTCCGCCTGAGTGGGACTTACGCAGCGACTGTGACCATCAGTCCCGGCGGGAATGTCATCACGAAAAGCGGCGAAAACTCCAAAGTCAGTTTGTTCGATGGCTATGGTCATCGCGAGGTGCCCATTCCCGTGGAAAGCAACTTCCGGGTTTATCAAAGCCGTTCAGGCCAGCTTTGGACCGTAACTCCAGAGGGCGTGCTGCTCTTTCACACGGGCAAATGGACGATGCATCCTATCCCGCAAATCCGGAATGAACTGGTTAACAACCCCATTCGTCCGCTGCGGCAGATCGCCTTGCTCCCCGCCGAAGTGAACCATTTGATCATCCTGTTGCCGGACCAGTTGCTGGATTATGACGCAACCACCCGCAGGATTGCAGTTCTCAAGGAATCGAAAAATTCAAAGATCGGTGAATTTTCGGAAATTTCCGAAGCACTGGATGGAACCATCTGGATTTCGGGGCGGCTCGGCATTGCCAATATTAATTCCCAACCACGGCGCATTACCGCCGATTCGAATTGGCAAGAGTATCCACTGCCGAATACGAATCCGGTCAGCTATTTGCAGCGCCTGAATGAATCGCCAAAAGGAATCATCACCACCGTTGCGAGCCCGCCCAATGGCCAACGTTACGTGGTGGAGTGGAACCGCGGCGCGTGGAGCATCATCCCAGTGGAGGGGGAGAAAATCCGGCAGGCATGGCGCGGTTGGGACGATCGATTATGGGGATTTTCATACAACTCCGTTTTTGAAATAATGACGAACGGAGCGGTTCGCCGTGAACCTGTCGTGGGCGCGCAATATGACATGGCGGTCGAGACAAACGGGGTCTTTTGGCTCGCTTCTTCTGAAGGGCTCGTGCGTTACGCGCCGGACCTTTGGAGGACTCCCCCAATGCTCGAACAGTTTGAAGGGGCGATCCACTCAGTGCTCTTTGATGAAGATGAGCTTGATTCCACCTGGATTTGGACGTCGCAGGGCCTGGTGCATAAGGTTGATGAAAACGTGCGCGTCTATTCCTGGCCGGAGGAACTGGAATTGGCCGCGAGTTCTGCCGGAGATTTATACCATCTTCCCCACGGCGCCCTGTTGATCCACACTCCAAAGATTTCCTATTCCTTTAATCGCGAGAATGGGCAATTCCATCGAGTCCCCAATCCAGACACAAACCCGTTCGTGGTTCTTGGCCAATTTCGTGACGGGACCGTGTGTGTCTGGATACGCCATCGCGACCCCAGGGCCATGCCTGACATTCGTCGCTTTGATGGGGTTCAGTTCACGCCCCTTCAATTCAATGATTTGAATTGGAAGGTCGATGAAGTGACCTTTTTTCGTGCAACGAGTAACGGTGATTGGTGGTTTGCGGGTAATTCCTCGCTGTTACATTTGCGGGGAGGAACCCACGCACCGGAAATCATTTCATCCCCTTCCACCTTGCCCTCTGATCGAGTTTCCGCATTGGAAGATGTGGGAGAAGGCCGGGTCTGGTGCGGCATGAGTTCGGGCGTGGTTTTCGAGCTTCGCGGCGGAAAATGGCAACGGATCCTGAGCGCTCGCGAGCGGGTGACTGGCATTCTCAAAAACTCAGGAGGCACCTGGATTTCCACCCTCGACGGAATCTATCGCTATTACCTGGAAAGCTGGTTCCTTTATGGGCCAGGGGATGGATTGGAAGGTGCCGCCATTTACCAGGTGAAGGCCGATGTAATGGATCAAACGTGGGCCGCAACCAGCAGGGGTGTTTACCGCTTTCACCCGGATGCGGATACCGAACCCCCTGAATCGCTCCCGCCCATTGTTCAGGAACAGAATCCATCCACAGTTGAACCAGCGCTCGTCACGTTTCGTGGCCGGGATAAATGGGATTACACTTTTGCGAATGATTTGCTTTTTTCCTACAGGCTCGATGAAGGAGTCTGGTCCCCCTTCTCCAATGTGACCGCGCGCGCCTTCCAAAATCTCTCCTCCGGGCGGCATGTCATAGAAGTGCTGGCAATGGATAAAAACGGGAACAAGTCACTGCTGCCTGCGAAGATCGAATTCTCGATGGTAATTCCATGGTTCAAGGACCCGCGCCTGGTCTCTGTGGCGATGATTGCATTAACAATCGTCTCGATCCTTGCTGCTTATGCCGCGTTCAAAAACGTGCAGTTAAAACGCAGCTATGCGGAAGTCGAAAAGATCGTCGAACAACGCACGGGGGAATTGAAAAAAGCCAACCAGGAGCTGCTGCACAGCCAAAAAATGCGCGCGATCGGAACCATGGCGGCAGGAATCGCTCATGATTTCAATAACATCCTGTCGATCATCAAAGGATCCGCCCAAATCATCGAATCCAACCCAGGGGACAAAGACAAAATACGCGTTCGCGTGAACCGCATCCAAACCGTGGTTGAACAAGGTTCAAGCATTGTAAAAGCGTTACTCGGACTCGGAAAAATCGAAGATCAAGCAATGACCCATTGCCAACTCGCGGAGGTTCTGCGCGATACCAAACGATTGCTTGGCGACCGGTTCCCTCCCGCAATTCATATTGAGCTGGAACTGGAAGAGAATTTGCCTCAGGTGGTTTGCTCCAGGGAAGTGATCCAGCAAATGCTGCTCAATTTTATTCTCAATGCCGTGGATGCGATGGAGAACTCGGGCACAGTCACGATTCAATTGCAGGAATGGCGGAGGCTTTCGCGAAACCTTGTTCTCGACCCCGCTCCTGCATCCAAATACCAGGTGATCACCGTGATTGACCAGGGTTGCGGGATCCGGGCGGAAACTCTTGCCCGAATTTTTGAGCCGTTCTTTACGACCAAATCCTTTTCCTCCCGCCGAGGAACCGGGCTTGGGCTCTCGATGGTTTACGAATTGGCGAAAGGAATGCGTTACGGACTTGGAGTGAGTTCGGAACTGGGAATTGGAAGCCGGTTTTCACTTTGGCTGCCCGTGGATTCCAATGAAGAGGCTGATTCGAAGCAGCGTGGAAAAACCCAACCACCTGAATGAAATCGATTCAGTGGTGAACCCCAGGAAAATCGACCGTCAAATTTTTTTGCTTAGTTGCTCCAATGCCAGCAAGCCAGCCGCTCCACGGGTTTCCACCCCAAGCTTTTCAAAGATTTCGAGCACATGTTTTTTGACGGTTGACTCACTGATGCCCAGGATGGTCCCGATCTCGCCGTTTGTTTTGCCCTGTGCAATCCAGAGCAGCACTTCCGCCACCCGTTTTGAAATCCCAAATTCACACAGCGGTTCCGCGCTAGTAAAGTCGGGATTAAAGCCATTTTCCTTCTGTTGACTGGCCCGTTCGAAGCGCGCACTGATGGCGGCAAGCAGATCCTTTTTATCCACAGGCTTGCTCAGGTAATCATCCGCCCCGAGGTTCATCCCTTCACGAAAATCGCGCTTTTCCCCTTTTGCTGTCAGAAATATAAATGGAATGCGCACCGTCTCCGGATCCGCCCGCAATGAGCTGAGTACGCCATGGCCGTCCAGTTCCGGCATCATCACGTCACAGAGAATCAGGTCCGGTTTATCAACGCGGGCGCGCTCCAAACCTTCCCGCCCGTTTGCTGCTGACATCGGCTCATATTTTTCCAGGCGCAAAATGGTTGTGATATTGCGCCGCATCTCGGGCTCGTCTTCGATTACCAGGATTCTTTTCATCGTGTTCCTCCCAACGGCAGCCGCACTATAACTGTGGTTCCTTTACCCAGTTGGCTTTCAATCTGGATGGTGCCATGATGCAGCTCCACGCACCGTTTTACAATCGTTAACCCAAGGCCGGTTCCATGCCTTTCACCCACATTTCGTCCCCGGTGAAAAGCATTGAATAGCCATTCCTGATCCGCTTCTGGAATGCCAATGCCGGAATCCCGAATGGTGAAGAGAATACTTGCATCTGCTCTTTCAATCCGAAAGTGCACAGGCGAACCTTCTCCTGAATATTTTACGGCGTTCAGCAATAAATTTGTGAGAATATGGCGCACGAGCTTTTCATCCAAATTTTCCTCCAGGGGATCTTGCGCCTGCAGTTCAATCGGGCAGCGACGATCGGTGCTGGCGTGAACCTCCTCAATCATTCGCGAGGCAAACGCTCGCAGGTTGAGCGAGGTCGGAGTGCAGGGAATCTTCCCCGAATCCACGCGGCTGAGCAGCAAGACTTCCTCCATCAATGTCGCCATGAGCTTTGTGTTGCGTGTAATGGAATCCAGGTGCTCCTTGCGCTCGAACCGGCTCAATTCCTCGAAGTAATCGGAAAGAATCTGACTGGAGGACATTATGATTCCGAGCGGCGTGCGGAATTCATGGGAAACAGTTGAGACGAAGTTCGTCTTCATTTGGCTCAATTCCTTTTCTCGCGCCAGGGATTTAACCAGTTCCTCCTCGACCTGCTTGCGGCGGGTAACATCGAAGGCTACCCCAATGACACCGATCACTTTCCCCTGCTCATCTTTGACTGCGACTTTGTGGGTCTCGACCACTATATGCCTGCCCTGATACAGCATTCCTTCCTCGCCAATGTAGAGCGGCTCACCGGAGGCAATTAACTTGAGGTCGTCGCCACGGAACTTTTCTCCGTATTCAAGCGGGAACAGTTCGAGGTCTGTGCGGCCGACAATAGCTTCTTTGTCGTAACCTGCCGCGATGGCGAAATTTTCGTTTACAATCCGGTACGCACCATTCAAATCCTTATAGAAAGCAAATCCGGGCAAGGCCTCCAGCATGGCAGTTAACTCACAGTGCGCTCTGCAAAGTTCTTCTTCGCCTTGTTTCCGATCAATAGCGAGCGCCACTTGTTCCGCAACGAATGTTAAAATCTGCTTATCATCATCGCCGAACGCATTTTCATTTTCGTAATGTTGAACCGCAATCACCCCGAACGTATTGCCTCTTACGCTTAATGGCGCGCCGAGCCAAACGGCAGATGGACTGCCAGTGGCGCGATAAAAATATTCGCCGGGACCCTCGCGCAAAACACTCACCCCATCCTGCGTCCGTTGAATACCAGTGCGGCGATTTACCAGGAGCGGTTTGCCGGTTCTAAGTACAAAGCTGGTCAGCCCGGTGCTCAAGGTTGTTGGTTCGGGACGGGTATCGCGCTCATCAATAAAATACGGAAATTCCACGTTTCCCGTTTCGGGATTATGAAGCGCGATGTAAAAGTTGCGGGCATCCATTAATTCGCCAACCGTGCGGTGAATGCGTTCGAAAAGGCTCTCCACATCGAAGGAAGTGTGAATCGCTTCCGAAATTTGGAATAAAGCGCGTTGGACTTTCTCTTTGCGCCGCCTTTCCCGAACCTCCGCTTTGAGTTTTTCATTGGCCGCGATCAGTTCCTGCGTCCGCTCCCCCACCCGGGCTTCCAAATCTTCATTCAGGCGGAGCATGCGTGTCTCTTCTTTTTTGCGCTCGCTGATATCGCGCGCAAAGGCGAAGAAAAGATTTTTGCCCTGATACTCAGCGGGAGTCAGCACCACCTCCACCGGAAACACATCCCCATTAAACCGACGCACCAGCCAATCGAACTTTTGGGTTCCTTGCAGCAGCACGGCCGCGATCAACTCCTCAATCTTCTCACGTGAAGAACGCCCATCGGATTGAACGTCCGCGGAAAGGTCGAGCAAGGTTTGGCTCAGCAGCCATTCCCGGGTGCCGCCATGGGACATTTGGACCGCCGCCGTATTGCATTCGAGCACTTTCTGCTCTCCTGGGTCCAGGATCAGGATGGCATCAATGCTGTTCTCGAAGAGCAAGCGGAACATGGATTCAATCTGGGCGAATTCCGTTCCTGCCGCATTGGCACTTTGGTTCCATTTACCCGTGGGACTTTGAATCATAAGGTTGGGCATTCCTGTGAAAGGAACTATGAAGAATCCATTCGAATTATTGAACCAGAATTTCGAGCGGGAGATCGCCCTGACTCCCGTGATACCGCCCTCAAACGTATTCAAAACTGGAGGTAAGAAAGCGAAGCGGCCCTACCTTCGCCCCACGGTTGCCTACTTGCAGGCGATGCGTGCGGCGGATGTTGCAGTGGTTAATTTTGCCCGCAAGGAACCTAAAATTGCGGAACCACTCCAGCAGGATCAATATCGGACGAACTAGTTTAATCTTATTGTGATATGAGCTCAGAAATTTCTCCTGGTAAACTCCTCGAACTCGGCCTTGCCTTTTGGGGTTCGAAAACTCTCCTGTCCGCCGTTGAACTCGGTCTCTTTACCGAGCTCGCAAAGGGATCTCTCACCCGTGAAGAAATTGAACACAGGATTGGACTTCATCCCCGTGCTTCGCGTGATTTCCTTGATGGGCTCGTTGCGCTCGGCGTGCTCAATCGAGAAAAGGACATTTACTCAAACTCCCCTGAAGCCAATCAGTTTCTGGATCGTAAAAAGTCTTCCTACGTCGGGGGAATCCTGGAAATGGCGAATGCCCGCCTTTATCCATTTTGGGGATCACTTACTGAAGCATTGAAAACGGGAAAGCCGCAGAACGAAACCAAAAACGACGCGAATGCATTTGAGAAACTGTACAGTGACCCTGAGCGGATGGAATGTTTCCTCGGCGCGATGACAGGCATCAGTCTTCCAGCAGCAAAGGCAATTGCGGAAAAATTTCCCTGGGATAATTACAAGACCTTTGCGGATGTTGGTTGCGCGCAGGGTGCGACCCCTGCCCAAATCGCCCTGCACCACGCTCATGTTGAAGGGATTGGCTACGATCTTCCTGTCGTGCAACCGGTATTCGAGCGGTACATTCGAACCCACGCTCTCTCAAATCGCGTCCGGTTCCAATGTGGAGATTTCTTTAAAGACCCTCTTCCAAAAGTGGATGTGCTGGTTATGGGGCACATCCTGCATGATTGGAATCTGGAGCAGAAAAAGATGCTCTTGAAAAAAGCCTGGGAAGCACTGCCCGAAGGAGGAGCCTTGATCGTCTATGAAGCCCTTATTGATGATGAGCGCAAAACCAATGCCTTTGGCCTGATGATGAGTCTCAATATGCTGGTCGAAACCTCCGGCGGCTTTGATTACAGCGGGGCGGATTGCGCTGAGTGGATGCGCGAAGTCGGCTTTAAATCCGTGCGCGTGGAACATTTGGCAGGGCCCGATTCGATGGTAATCGCGACCAAATAAAGCGAAACCGGATAGGGACTTAAACAGTGTCGTGAAATCACTGGCGATGCCCGGTAATTAGTTGGCAGCCGCTTCGTAGGCCTCAATCGTCTTCCGGGCAGTCGATTCCCAGGTGAACCGCGCCGATTGGACGAGTCCTTTACGGATCATATCCTGTCGCAGGGTTTCATTGCCAAGCACCTTAGCCAACGCAGCCGCGATCTCCTCGGTTTTTTCTGGATTTACAAGCTCCGCAGCTCCGCCCGCGACTTCAGGCAGGCAGGAGACATTCGAGGTAATGACAGGCGCGCCGCATTTCATCGCTTCTGCGATGGGAAAACCGAACCCTTCCCACAGTGAAGGAAAAAGAAAAGCTTCCGCACCGGAATAGAGCGGCACCAACTCACCATCGGGAACATAACCCAGTTCAATGATGTCCTGCTTAATTCCAAGGCTCGCGATGGTATTATCGATATCGTGCAAATCCCAAAAACGTCTGCCCGCGAGGACCAGTTTGTGCGGCAAACCTGTTTCCTGGCGGAATTGCTGATAGCCTCGGAGCAAGCGGGAAATGTTTTTACGAGCCTCTAGCTTGCCGACGTAAAGAATATAAGGAGCCTCGATTTGGAACTTCTGTTTTACGCGATCCAACGCCTCTGCTCTGTCCATCGGTTTGAAGTCATTGCTCACCCCATGTGGAACCACCTTTAGTCGGGAGGGTTCAATTCCAAAAAGTTCTTCCGTCGTTTGACGGCAATTTTCCGAAACGCAGATGATCACTTCCGCGGAACTCAAACCTCGCTGGATAAGCGGAGCGAGTCGTCGGCGAATGTTTCCGGGGTAAAATTGCGGGTGGGTGAAAGGCGAGACGTCATGCATCGTGAAGACAGCCCTTGCACTTTGAATCGGCGACGGCACAAAGGTGGCGTGGTAAACATCTATACCGTGCCTGAGCAGCATCAATGGCAGCGTGATGCTTGCCGCGACGGGGCGGATGCCCGGCCAGAGCGTGTGCGCCCGCAAATGTTCTCCCTTGCCGGGCACTGCCCTGTTGGCATTCGGCGTAAAGCAGTACACGTGATATTCATGACCCTTCGGCGAAGCCGCGATATGACTGATCAATTCCCGCTCATACGTCTCTGGCCCTGCATCATTCCTGCCCAGACACGCGACAAATATGCCTATTTTCATACGGCGAGCACATCTCGATAGAGCTGCTCCAACTTTCTCATGGCGGCTTCCATCGAGTATTCCGAATCGATGAAGTACGCGGCATTATTCCCTAAACCTGTTCTGTATTTATGGTCCTGGACCAATCTCAAAATTGCGGCTTTGAACGCCTGCTCAAATCCAGGCGCTCCGGCTGAAGGCACCAACAACGCACTTTTTTCATGTTCGAGCACTTCGGATATCCCACCTACCTCGGAAGCAACAATGGGGAGCGATGAGGCCATTCCAGAGAGAATGGACATTGGAATGCCTTCGGCATGCGAGGGATGAACCTGAATATCCGCGAGCTTTAACACGCGGTGCAAGTCGCTACAAAAGCCAAGAAACTGAACTGAATCTTCCAGGCCGAGCGTTTTCGCTTTTTCGTGCAATTCAGCTTCGAGCGGGCCAATGCCCAGAATCCAAAGTTTCAGTCGCGAATCCTCCACAACCAGGGTCTTGAAAACCTCCAGCAGTTTATCCTGCGCTTTTTCGGGGTAGAGCCGCGCCGCGTTCACGAGGACGATGTCTTGCGGGCCAGCACCGTATTGGGCGCGTTGTTTAGCCCGTTCCTCCTCCGTCAGCGGATGGCGGTTCAAGTCAAACCCGGAAGGCATGATTCTAACCTTCGCCGCTTCAATCCCTCGCGCGCAGGTTTCGTTTAGCGTGGTGCGGCATTGGGCCGTGACCGCGTCGTAGGAACGGAGCGCCCATTGGTTGATCCATTGTAGCAGATTTCGCTTCCAGCCAAAGTCGGACCAGACATAGAGCGAACTGACCTTTGGCACTCCCGCAAGCTTCGCCGCGACGAGTCCTGTCAAATCGGCATAGGTATTGTGCGTGTGCAGCACGTCCGCATTCTCCTCCTTCAAAATTCGGGCCAATTTTTTCCCCGAAGAATAAATTGGTTTTCGCCGCGACCATGGAATCGTTTTCACCGGGATTCCATGTTTCCCTGCCGCATCGAGAAAAGCTGCTTCCGAGCCGTTGCTGTTGGCAAAGCAGACAATCGAGATCGACAGGTTTGGGTCGGTCAAAGCCTTCTTGTACCAGTTAATCAAGATTGTTTCCACCCCTCCATACGCGATTGTGTGCAGCAAATGCACTGCTTTAATCCGCTTCGCACGAGACGGGCCCGGGGCAGGCTTCTCCAAAATTATTTGCTCTCCAGCCATGAAAGATACACTTGGTCAGATCAGAAATGCGCGGCTATTCGCGGCAAAAACAAAATCTCGGGATAAAACGGGCGTCCCCGAAACAGAAATGGCATTTGGCTCTTATAACAATTCAACAGTTCCAGCTTCCATGCGGAGAGCCGCTTCACTGAAACTTTCAATCCTCTAAAAAATCGAAAGAGACAAAGCCGGTATTTGAGGGGATTACGAGCATAGGGAAAATCAAAGTAATACCCGATTTTTGCACCCGGCCAGGCTTCGCAGCATGCCTCGCGCGCGATGAGGTGATCGATATGGCTTCCAATCCCAAGCGGGGCAATTGCAAGATCCGGCGATTCCATTTGGCGGAGTACAGTCACGGCCGCTTCCCGGGTGAGCGGTTCGGTATCCGTGCTTGTTGTGGTCAATGCTTTGTAATCGGTGTAAAGCAAACGGCCATTCATCTCACGGAATCCAGCATCCCGCAAACCTGCATGGTGATATTTCACTTCCATCAACTGCATTGCGCGATGGTCTTCCTGCAACCGTCCACTCGTGTATTCTTCGTTGCTTTTGAATCCCTGCTCAATCATGAATCGCTTCATGTAAGCAGAAGGTTCAACATCCCCAAATTCCGTAAACAATGTGATCACTTCCACAGTGTGCCCCTGCTCTCTCCATGAGCGAATATGCTCCGCGCAGGAGAGCGCGGCATCATCGAGGTGAGGAGACACAACCATAATTCGGAGGCTCACGTCAGCAGAATTGATTAACCAAGCGCAAGTGCCTGGTCGTAAGCGGCTCGAGTCTGGCGCGCAGTGCGCTCCCAGGTAAATTCACTGGCGCGTTTCAACCCGCCCAAGATCATTTCTTTCCGGCGTGAACTGTCGGATGCAAGTTGATGCATCCCGGCGGCAATACTCTCGACCGAATTGCTATCCACCAGGAGCGCATGGCCGGCGGCAACTTCCGGAAGGCTCGAATGATTCGATGTCAGCACCGGGACACCACTCGCGTACGCTTCCAAAATCGGCAACCCAAATCCCTCCCACATTGAAGGAAATACCAGTCCTTCGGCACCGTTATATAAATATGGGAGTTCTTCGTGCCTTAAATGACCGAGTTCAACGACGTTCCCGCGGGCAATCGCACTGTCGAGTTCACGGTCCAATTCGCCTTCACTCCATAGCCGTCGCCCGGCCAGGACAAGGCGCATATTGCTTTTCGTTTCATTGCGGAACTGCTCAAAAGCTTTCAAAAGGCGGACTATATTTTTGTTTTCGGTCAGTTTGCCGGAATAGAGGAAGTAGGGATAATCAATGCCGTGCCCCTCCTCCAACTTGCGTTTCACTTCATTGCGATCACGCAGCTTGAACGCAGGAGAAACCCCATGATAAACCACCGCCAACCGCTCCTCGGCGATCCCGAAGTGATCCATCATGAAATTCTTCACATGCTCGGAAACACAGAGCAAAACGCGCCCGTTCCGGATGCCTTTTTCCTGGAGGGTATTGAGTCGCCAGCGAATCCACGGTGGATAAAATTCAGGATGCACCCAGGTAACCGAACTATGCACAGTGTAAACATAGGGCCGCGAGCAAAAAGCTGGCGGGATGTAAGTGGGGTGCAATAAAGCTGCTTTGGAAAAAGCCATGAGCAGCGGCATGCAAATGCCAATATCTACAGCGCGGACGCGAGCGGGAAGGATTGTGAATTTAAAATTCGGTTGATCAATCCCGAGCATTTCCTTCGCCTCCTTGCGCAGGCAATAAACATGGTAGCTGCCTGCCTGGTCTTGCGCGGCAAGAGCGCGGATGAAATGGGTTTCGTACG
>JBQCGE010000039.1:0-3479 GCA_051955955.1 Verrucomicrobiota bacterium | reverse complement strand
CACCCGAGTCGAGTCGAATGCCGAGCAGTTCATGGCCTTGTGCCCTCAATTGTTTTCCGACCCGGATGGCATTCCGCACTCCATCCAGCGTGTCGTAAGTATCCACCAGGAAGACGCAGTTGTTCGGCATGGCCTGGGCGTACTCCTCGAATGCTTCCAATTCACTTTCGAAAGTCATGACCCAGCTATGGGCGTGTGTGCCTTTGATCGGGATTTTGTACAGCTCCCCCGCGAGAACGTTGGAAGTGCCTGAGCAACCGCCGATATAGGCAGCGCGGCTGGCGGTGATCCCTCCGTCGATTCCCTGCGCGCGCCTGAGGCCGAATTCAACGACGGGGTCCGGATCGGCTGCGAGGCAGAGACGCGCTGCCTTTGTGGCAATGAGCGTCTCGAAATTAAAAATCGTGAGCAGGGCAGTTTCGAGTAACTGGCATTGGATGATCGGACCTTTCACCCGGCAGAGCGGCTCGTTCGGGAACACAACAGAACCTTCAGGAATTGCATCGACGTCACAGGAAAATTCGAGAGCGCTCAAATACTGGAGAAATTCAGGTCGGAAGAGCGGCCCGGCGTCAGCGCCTTTCAAGCTACGGAGGTAATCGATATCCCTGGCGGAGAATCGAAATGATTCAATAAAACGAATGGCATTCTCCAGTCCTGAGGCAATGGTAAATCCACCTTTGAATGGATTATGCCGGAAGTAGAGGTGGAAAACGGCCTCACGAGTATGCGCGCCGGAACTCCAATAAGCGGAGGCCATCGTGAGTTGATACAGATCTGTGAGCAGGGCGGGGGAAAAGTCTTTGTGATTCCAGAATGGCATGGTTTGATATCGGTTTACCGTTTTGCATTAACCTCTGAAACTTGGGTTCGGTTTCGAACGCCTTCTTTAATGCGCCTAATTTCCTGCCAAAGAGCAAGCGCCAATTCCCAGCGCAAGAGTGGCTGGTTTGACCCCGAGGAAAAGAATGCCATTTAAAGTGGAATGATCGTACCTCAGGGTTGTTAAAATTTTCCTCGGGGACGTTGGTTGAGCCTCAGAACTACCACCTGAGAATTCAGCCATTTTCAAGGGGAGGGGGATAGTTTTTGTCCCAAAGAAGCCCGACCGGTCTCATTCCGGGACACTGGGGGACGTTTAAACCGGGAAAATATTCATTAATTTGGGGAAAGTGCCCCACCCTGTACGTAAAATAGGGGATTATCCGATTGGCGCTCAGAGAGTTTAGGGCAAACTGCACCCCCTTGGCACACCCGCTGCTTAGGTTGCCAATCGTCCCACCGCCGCCAGGGCGGGTATGGCCGCGAAGCCCCGCTGCCCAGGATCGTGATGTTACAAGCCAACCCGTTGGGGTCGATGGTTTGCAATACCCAGAACAAGGTGAGTTTCGGACTCGCCCGGAAATTTAATGATGCAGAAAAAAAGATTAAGACAGGGATTTTGTACTAATTGGGTGCTGATTTTGATGGGGTTGGTTTGTTTACTAGTTCAAACAAGGATCAGCGCGGAAACTGATCCGAAATTTTACGCGGTAATGGTGAGCGCCGAGGTGCAAACTTCACCTGCAAAAGTCACCTTAAAATGGAACTCGGATGGCAATGCCACCGGATACGAGATCAGCCGACGCAATGGCAATAGCTGGAGCAGTGTCGGGTCGGTTGGTGGCAGCACCACTTCATGGACAGATTCCAATGTCAGCGTCGGCGGGGCCTATGAGTACCGCGTGATCAAGAGCACGACTGTCGGGTATCGTGGCACCGGTTACCTTTACGCGGGCATCAATGCGCCGTTAAAGGAAGCGCGGGGCAAGGTGATTTTGATGGTAGATAATACACTCGCGGGCGGCCTAAGCGGTGAGTTGAAGCGCCTGGAGTGGGATCTTGCGGGGGATGGCTGGACGGTGCTGCGCCACGATGTTTCGCGTTCGGACAACGTCGGGAACATCAAGAACATCATCAAAAGCGATTACTATTCCGATCCTTCCAACGTGAAAGCGGTTTTCCTCTTCGGCCACATTCCTGTTCCCTACAGCGGCAATTTCAACCCGGACGGGCATCCCGATCACCAGGGCGCATGGCCAGCGGACGTTTACTACGGCGACATGGATGGGAATTGGAGTGATTCCAGCGTGAACAATTCCGGGGCCGAAAGACCCGGAAATAAAAACGTGCCGGGCGATGGCAAGTTTGACCAAAGCGATATGCCAAGTGATGCGGAGATCGCAGTGGGCCGCGTCGACCTGAGCAATATGACCTGCTACGCGAACAAAACTCCCGCGCGCAGCGAGCTGGATCTAATGCGGGCCTACCTGCAAAAGGATCATGATTTCCGCCATCGTGTCTTCACCGTGGCGCGGCGCGGAGTGGTTTGTGACAATTTCGGAGAGCGCAGTGGTGAAGCATTTGCATCCAGCGGCTGGCGCAATTTCGGCTCCTTCTTCGGTGCGGAGAACGTCAGCGCGGTGGGCGGCTGGCAATATTTCCCAACAGTCGGTTCCCAGGATTATCTCTGGTCCTACGGCACGGGTGGCGGAAGCTGGTATACCTGCGATGGCGTGGGAAGTTCGGACGACTTCGCCCGGACACCGATCAAATCGGTATTCACGATGTTCCTCGGCAGCTATTTTGGCGACTGGGATAATGAAAGCAATTTCCTCCGCGCGGCGCTTGGTTCCGGCTATTGCCTGACCACGTCGTGGGCTGGGCGCCCGCACTGGTTTTATCACCACATGGGGCTTGGGGAGACGATTGGATACAGCACGATCATCAGCCAGAACAACCGCTCGGGCGGATTGTACGAAGGGGTGAATTATGGTTCGCACCAGGTGCATGCTTCGCTTCTGGGCGATCCGACGTTGCGGATGCATCCGGTCATTCCGGTGAACAACCTGCGCGGGAATGTCAGCGGCAGTTCGATTACCCTCACGTGGGGCGCTTCAACCGACAGCGATATTCAAGGGTACCTCGTTTATCGTGGGAGCGGCCCAGGCGGCACCTTCACGAAATTGACCAGTTCGCCTATCACGAGCACGAGCTTCACTGACAGTGCTTATTCAGCTAGCGCGACCTACATGGTTCGCGCGGTTAAATTGGAACGTTCCGGAAGCGGCACTTACTACAATCCGAGCCAGGGCGTTTTCTTTCCTGAAAACGGCAGCGGCACAGGTGGAGGTGGCACGGGAACAACGGATGGTGGGAGCACTGGCGGGACGGGAGCTCAAGCTCCTGCCGCAGCCGGTTCGCTCACAGCCAGCGCGGCTTCGGCATCCCAGGTGAATTTGAAGTGGCAGGACAATTCAGCCAATGAATCAGGATTCCGCATTGAGCGTAAGACAGGCGTGAACGGCACCTGGTCGCAAGTCGGCACGACAGCGGCGAATACCACTACCTTTAACAACACTGGCCTGAGCGCAGGCACGACTTATTACTACCGCGTTTTCGCCTTTAATGATTCCGGAAGTTCAGCCCCTTCAAATGAG
>JBQCGE010000038.1:0-8325 GCA_051955955.1 Verrucomicrobiota bacterium | reverse complement strand
GTGCTCTCAAATCAGGGCGATTCCATCACCTTGAAAAATGCAAGCGGCGCAACGATTGATAACGTTTCATTTCAAGCCGGTTTTCCCTGGCCAATAGTAGGCGATACCCAGGAATCAAGCATTGAACTGATTAACCCGGATTTTGATAACGATCTCGGTGGCAACTGGCGTCCGAGCATTGGCAGCCCTACTCCGGGAGCGCAGAATTCGGTCTTCAGTACTGCCAACGGGCCGCAAATCCGCCAGGTGGATCACTCGCCCAAGAAACCTCATTCAAACGAAAGTGTGATCATCACCGCGAAAGTGACCGACCCACAAGCGATGGCGGCTGTGAGTTTGTTATACCAAGTCGTTGAACCTGGCGACTACGTAGAACTGAGTGATCCGCGATACGCCTCCAGTTGGACGACTGTGGCCATGCACGATGATGGCCTGAACGGCGACGCGGCAGCATCGGATTCGTTTTATACCGCAGTCTTGCCTGCTGATCTGCAACTGCATCGCAGGCTGATCCGTTATCGCATCTCCGCTGCCGATTCTAACGGCGCTTCGGTCACCGTTCCGTATCCCGAAGACCCTCAGCCGAATTTCGCCTATTATGTTTATGACGGGGTGCCTGAATTCCGTGCTGCCATTGAACCCGGCAGCTCCGATCCAACGCGCTCGCAGATACAAACGATTTCTGCAAATGAAATGGGTCGTGTTCCCGTTTATCAACTCATTGCGAGGAATTCTGCAGTTGAAGATGCGACTTGGAAAAGCAAATACACCGGGAGCGATTACAAATGGTGGGGCACACTCGTTTATGACGGCCAGGTTTATGACCATATCCGTTACCGGGCGCGGGGTGGTGTCTGGCGCTATGCCATGGGCAAGAACATGTGGAAGTTCGATTTCAATCGCGGGCACGATTTCGAACCACGAGACAATTACGGGAGTAAATACAAAACCGCTTGGACGAAGCTGAACCTGAGCGCAATTATTCAGCAGGGTGATTATAAACATCGCGGGGAGCAGGGTATGTTTGAATCGGTTGGATTCCGTCTCTTTAACCTCGCTGGAGTCGAAGCTCCACACACGCATTGGATCACACTCCGCATCGTGGATAATGCGTTGGAAAGGCCATCCGATCAATACAATGGCGATTTTTGGGGTCTTTACCTGGCGGTTGAGCAGGAGGATGGAAGGTTTCTTGATCAACACGAGCTACCGGATGGAAACCTGTATAAAATGGAGTCGGGCACGGGCACCCTGAATAATCAGGGCCTCACCGCGGCTACTGACGGCTCCGATCTCGCGAGTTTCATTGGGACGTATCGGAACGGAACACCCACTGATGATTGGTGGCGTCAAAACCTGGATTTAAGTAAGTATTATAGCTATCAGGCTATCGTCCAGGCTATTCATCATTACGATATTTGTTACTACAAGAACTATTTCTACTTTCTGGATCCGTTCGACAATCTTTGGTCTGTTCATCCATGGGATCTCGACCTTACCTGGGCAGATAACATGTACGATGCTGGGTGCGGAGGAACGGATGAATTCAAGGACCGAGTTCTGGGTCAGCCCCCCTTTACCCTCGAATATTATAATCGACTTCGGGAAATTCGCGATCTGCTGTATAACTCCGATCAGGCGTATCAATTAATTGATGAATATGCGGGGATTGTGAAAGGCACGAATGGTGGTCCAAACATCCTCGCAGCCGACCGCGCAATGTGGGATTACAACCCGGTAATGGCGAACGGTAATATTGTGAATACAAGTAAGGCAGGGCAGGGGAGATACTATCAATTCCCACTTGAAAGCGGGAATGATCCGTACCTCAAAGGTAACTTCGATGCCGTGATTGGCATCATGAAAAACTATGTCACCAAACGAGGGCAAATTCTCGATGCTCTTAGCAATCAACTGCCATCTCCAACAAGGCCCACTATTCAATATATCGGCGCGAACGGGTATCCCATCAACGGATTGCAATTTTCCTGTTCCGCATTTTCCGGGCCATCCGCATTTGCCCGGATGCAATGGCGCGTTGGGGAGATCAGGCCAGCTTCTCCTGGCATTTCAGGGGTTTACGAAATTGAACCGGTATGGGAATCCGGAATCCTTGCGAACTACACTCCCACGATGTCGATTCCAGCGGCACCGTTGAAATTTGGTCACCAGTATCGTGCCCGTGTCCGTTTCATGGATGTCACGGGCGCATGGAGCCACTGGTCCGATCCCGTGGAGTTCAATACTGCTGAATCGGACAATGCGCTTGCTCTTCAGCAATATTTTAAAATAACCGAGGTAATGTATAATCCTCCCGCTGCCAGTGACCTCGAATTCGTCGAACTATTTAATTCAAATACCAATAGTTCGCTGAATATCAGCGGCATTGCCTTCACTGAAGGAATCGATTTTGCCCTGCCCGATGGAGCAATTCTAGAACCGGGTGAATATGCACTTGTTGTGAAGGCGGATTCATTGAATAATTTTTCCAACTTCCGCGCCTATTACCAACTCTCTTCAAGAGTGAAGATTTTCGGGCCATATTCCGGAAGCCTCAATAATGATGGCGAACGCCTCACGCTTAAAACCGCTCGAGCGGGCACGGAAATAGAAGCATTTAATTATAATGATTCCGGTCTTTGGCCAATTGCCGCGGATGGTGCAGGTCACTCCCTGGTTCCAATCACCTCCAAATTGACGACAGCCAATGCGACGACCTATGAATATCCGGGTAATTGGCGTGCGAGCGCCTTTATAAAAGGCTCCCCCGGCAAGCTGGATCCAGAACCCACCGCATCTCTAATTGTTAACGAAGTCGCCGCATATACAACCTACTCAGATTCCGCTCACCCTGAGTATGCCTCAAATGATTGGATTGAGCTGCTCAATCAAGGAGCGCAAACCGAGCTGAGCGATTACTATTTGTCCGATGATGCAGCAAACCTGAAGAAATGGCGGCTTTCTTCAACTTCACTCGGCTCCGGTGCTCGAATTTCGTTTGATGAAATCACCGGCTTCCATTCACCGATTACCTCAGGGTTCGGGTTAAGCAAATCAGGTGAGGATTTATTCTTGGCTTATTTGCCCGGAACGGATGCTGATCGTGTCGTGGATGCCATCAGCTATAAGGGCCAGGTTCCTAATAAATCTTGGGGACGTTCTCCGGATGGTGAGTGCTATTTCGTTCCGCTCACCCCGTCCCGCGATGCGGTAAATCCAGTGGCTGAGTATGCGATTCAATTGCAGGAAATTATGTACCATCCCAAGGACGAATCGCCTGGTGTGGATGATTCATGGGCAGAATATATTTCCATCTATAACCACTCAGGCTCCACTTACCTGTTTCAAAATACGAATGGGACTTTCCGAGTTTCTGGAGGTGTCAGTTTTAACTTCCCCGGCAACTTCTCACTTGTTGATGGAGATAGCGTAGTTTTGACCAGTTTCGATCCAGCCAATATCACGACAAACCAATTATTCCGCACCCGCTACCAAATCCCTGATTCCGTGAAATTGCTCGGGCCATATTCCGGTAAGCTGGCCAATAGCAGCGACCGTATTACCCTGGAGTTGCCGGTTTTCGATCCAGATGCGCCCGGAACTCCGTTCTGGTCGATCATCGATGAAGTGGTTTATTCAGATCAAACACCGTGGCCCTTGGCAGATGGAAACGACCTTTCCCTTCACCGCATCACCTCATTCAAAGCTGGGAATGATCCACAAAATTGGGCCGCTCGCGCGCCCACGCCCGGCCGCGTTCTGCTGACGAATGCAGACAGTGATGGAGATGGAATGCTCGACGATTGGGAGAATGCGAATGGCTTAAATCCACTTGATCCTGCTGATGCAAGCCAGGACCCTGATCACGATGCTCTAAACAATCTGCAAGAGTCGATGACAGGGACCAACCCGCACGACGCGGCAAGCACCCTCGCGCTTCGGGCCACTACTTCTGCTTCGGAAGTTCAATTCTCCCTCCCAACCGTTTCTGGCAAGAGTTATCAAGTCCAATACCGCGATTCATTGAACGATTCTGGTTGGAGAAATTTGATCCAAATAACGGGTGATGGCGCAACCGCCACTTTCAAAGATGATATTTCTGTCGGAACTCAGCGCTTTTACCGCATCGAACTCATGCAGCGTCTATAGCGGCGATCAGGGTTTTCCTTGCTCTCATTGGCCATGCAGCGTGCTAAAAAAGTTTTGCGTAATCCGCACTATAGGATTAATCGGAAACTTACGATAATTGGAATTGCACGATGAAATGTCTTTCAAACCTGATGGTTGCGTTTTTTGCCCTGTGGGTTCTGGGTGAAGCTTCTGCGCAACCGAACAGCCCGGATGGAATTGTTTATCGTTCTGGTTATTCCAGCATCATGAAGTTGGGGCGCGATCTCTATTCCGCGCTGCCAGCGAAGGATCAAAAGTTCATTAGACCGCAACCCATATCCATCGAGACCGACGTCACCCCTTTTATTCGGCTCCTCTACTATCCTGATCCGGAAAAAAACAAACCGATTCGCGGTGTGTGGATTTCGGCTGGTTTTATTGATCTGGTCAATAATATCGCGCATGCGAAGGCGATAGATGGCAAAAAGCGCGGTTACTTTCGCCGCTATGTTAATTTGCTGAGCCAGGAAACGGGAGAGAAATCGCTTCAACCGCTGCCTGAGTCGGAGGATCCGGCTTATTGGACCGATGACATGTTGAACGAACAACTCAGCAATTTTAATTCAATCGTTGGGATCGTAGTTGGAACCAAGCTGGCCCATCATTATCTCGGGCATTACGAGAAGTACAAGGACAAACTCACGGATGAAAAGGGAAATGCTGTTCCGATTAACCGCCTGCTCACACCCGAGGAATGGCAGCAAGCTTTTGCCGCAGGTGTGACGAACGCCTTAAACGCGGGCTGCACCATCGAAGGCGTTCTCCCGTTTTTTGAAGCTTTTGATAAAATGAAACACCGGCCCGCCTGGGCGGAATTCTTCCTCCCTGCCGACGTGAAATTCTCAAAGATCAAAAAAGATCTTGAGAAGATGCAAAAAAAATTTTTCGAGGCGGAGTAGCCCTTCTCCTCAGCGGGACGGGTGGCCTATTCCTCCTCCTCATCGCGAACCCCGGCAATGCGTTTGGAGGGACAACCGGCGCGCAACCATGCATTCACGAATGGATCAAGGTCCCCGTCCATCACCGCTTGCACATCACTCGTCTGGCAACCCGTTCGCAGGTCCTTCACCATTCGATAGGGTTGGAAGACGTAACTGCGAATCTGGTTGCCCCAGGAAACGCTTCCTTTTTCGCCGTAAAATCGTTCCATCTCCTGCTTCGCGGCATCGAGGCGCATCGCAAGCAACTTCGAGAGCAGCATCTTCATCGCGGTCGCCCGGTTCTGGTGTTGTGAACGCTGGTTCTGCGACGCTGCAACCACTCCGGTGGGGATGTGGGTGATCCGGACTGCGGTTTCCACTTTGTTAACGTTCTGCCCCCCTTTGCCGCCGGAACGATAGGTGTCCACTCTCAAATCCGCCGGTGAAATTTCCAATTCTCCAGGTTCATCTACTTCAGCGATTACATCCACGCTGGCGAAACTCGTGTGTCGCCGCTGGTTCGAATCAAAGGGCGAAATCCGCACCAATCGGTGCACCCCGCGTTCTGCCTTGGCGAACCCGTAGGCATTCTCCCCTTCAACCAGCAAGGTCGCGCTCTTAATCCCGGCAGTTTCACCCGGCAAAGCGTCTGTCACTTCCACTTTCCACCCGCGACTTTCGCACCACCTCTGGTACATGCGCAAAAGCATATTCGCCCAATCACAAGACTCCGTCCCGCCCGCACCGGCATTGATGCTGATGATGCAGTTATTTTTGTCGTGCGGCCCGTTGAGCAAGAGGCTGATCTCGACCGATTCCAGATCCGCATTGAACTTTGCCAGATCGTGCGTGAGTTCCTGCTCCAGCCGCATCTGCGCGTCCTGCGGTTCTCCTTCGCCCAGTTCGACCATCACCCGGAAATCGTCCAACCGTTTTTCCGCCTCCTGCAGCGGCTCAATTTTCTTGCGCAATGAGCCAGCCTCATTGATCAGCGATTGCGCTTTCTCCCGGTTATTCCAAAATGTCTCCTCCGCCATCAGGCCGTCCAATTCGGCCAATCTTTTTTGCGTTGTGGGGACATCAAAGAAACCTCCGCAAATGCGCCAATTTTGCGGAGGCTCCTGAAATTTCTTGCTTCAATACTTCAAACATAAAAACTGCCTTTGGCTTAAAAAACGAAGACCGGGCGCCAAAAAATCACCCGGCCTTCTGGTTTCGAAAATCCGCTTTTTACTTATTCGGCTGCGGTGTATAGCGCAGATAAGGCTTTACCTGCCGATGACCCTTGGGAAATTGCTTCGGAATATCTTCGTCCTTCACAGACGGGGAAATGATGCATTCCTCTCCATCCTGCCAATTCGCAGGCGTCGCCACCTTGTGCTTTGAGGTCAGTTGCAAAGAATCAATCACGCGCAATAATTCGGGAAAATTGCGCCCGCAGGAAGCGGGGTAGGTCAGGGTTAATTTAATCTTTTTGTCCGGCCCGATCACAAAGACGGAACGCACCGTGGCGGTGTCATCGACCTTGGGGTGGACCATGTCGTAGAGGCCAGCTACCTTTTTGTCTGGATCAGCAATGATTGGGTAATTGACCCGGGTGTTCTGCGTTTCATTGATGTCATTGATCCAGCCCCGGTGTGAATCAGCAGGATCGACGCTCACCGCCGCCACTTTCACGTTCCGTTTGTCGAATTCATTTTTCATCTTCGCCACCGCGCCCAACTCAGTCGTGCAGACTGGCGTGTAATCCTTCGGGTGGGAGAACAAAATGCCCCAGCTATTGCCGAGCCATTCATGGAAATTCATCGTTCCTTCGTTCGTTTCCGCCGTAAAATTCGGCGCCTCATCTCCTAAACGCAATGCCATGGCTTTTCTTGTAAATTGGTTAAAGTTGACCCGCGCGGAACGCGGCAAAAACAAACCTTACAACGGGCCACGGTGCGCAACAAGTTCCATTTTTTCAGCCGCAGCGACGTAATCCAGCGCGTCTGCCCTCAAATTCCAAACTTGGGCAGATTATAAAAGAATCTTAAAATTCTCATGGCAATCCCCCACTCAATTGGGCTTGAATTAGGGGGTCTGATTGAACCGATGTGAGTTTTTCGTTCTGCGCCGGTCGAAGCAAGCTGGGACCTGCGTTCAATTAATTTGAAACAAAGCGGCTCCGAGCCGTGTCATAAACGCGATTTAATGGAAAATCCAAAAACGAAAATAAAAACCCGCAAGCGCCGCCGGTGGATATTCATATTACTCACGATTGGGCTCCTGGTGAGCGCGGGCGTTTATTGGCGGGTTAAAAAGGGGGAAGCACCCATCCAGGTTCAGACGGAACGGGTCAAACGGCGGGATATCACCGAGTTGGTCGTGGCCAATGGCCGCATCCAGCCGGTTCTGCAAGTGGTTATCAACCCGGAAGTGAGCGGTGAAATCATTGACCTGCCAGTGAGGGAGGGCCAATTCGTGCAAAAGGGCGACATTCTCGTTCGTATCAAGCCGGACAATTACATCGCCAGCAAAAATTCCGCTTACGCTAATTACCAATCCGCGATGGCGGCCCAGACACTTTCTCAGGCGAATCTCCGAAAAGCGCAACTCGACTTTGAACGCTTTGACGAGCTTTACAAAACGAAGTTGGTTTCGGATTCCCAATTTTTAGAGGCAAAGACCGCGCTGGATGTTGCCCAAGCTACTTTTGAAAGCAGCCAGCACCAGAGCGAGCAAGCCAAGGCCGCCCTGGCCCGGGCAGAGGATGATTTATCCAAAACGACGATCAAATCCCCAATTAGCGGAACGGTTACCAAGCTCCGTTCACAGCGCGGTGAACGAGTCGTCGGCACCGCCATGATGGCAGGCACGGAGATCATGACCATTGCGGATCTGGAGAATATGGAAGCTCGGGTCGATATTGGTGAAATTGACGTGGTTCTGATCAAGCTGGGGCAAAAAGCGCGGCTGGAGGTTGAGGCTTTTCAGGACAAGAAATTTACCGGGACAGTCACGGAAATCGCCAATGCCGCGAAAGGAAGCGCCAGCAGTATCCAGGCGCAGCAAAGCAGTTCGCAACAGGAAGCCACCAAATTTGAGGTAAAGATTTTGATCAAGGAGAAGGAACCGTTCCGCCCGGGCATGACTGTTACCGCGGAAATTGAGACTCGCTCGCGCACAAACGTGCTCGCTGTCCCGATCATGGCCGTGACGACGCGCATGGATAAATCGCAAAAAGACGCGAAAAAAT
>JBQCGE010000037.1:0-17385 GCA_051955955.1 Verrucomicrobiota bacterium | reverse complement strand
GGAGGGTTGCGACATGAGCGCGCGTCCGATCAGAACGCGCTGTCTTTCGCCCTGGGACAAAACACCCCAGGGGCGATCCACGAGATATTCGCACTCGATCAACTTAAGAATTTTGAGCGCGTTGCGGCGATCCGCCGGAGTTGGATTGCCCCAGAAATCGATCACAGCATACTTTCCGCTGGCGACGGTTATCCAGGCTGGTTCGCTTTCTGGCATCATCTGACGCACACTGGAGCTGACGACCCCAATTTTTTTGCGAAGCTTCGGCCAGTCGGCTTCGCCATATTCTTCGCCGAGCAGTATAATTTCGCCGCTGGTTGGAGTGAGGTAACCGAGCAACGCGCTGAGGAGCGTTGTCTTTCCGGAACCATTGGCCCCGAGAATGACCCAATGCTCCCCCCTTGAGATGCTCCAATCGAGATCGGCGATGAGTTGGGTCTCCCCTCGCCTGACGTTTATTCCGGCGAGGCGCAGAACGATATCCGCATTGCGCTTCTGGTTTTCGGCCCAGGTCGATTGGATCGCCTTGAAATCTTCCGGGGTATTGACGTTCAGAAATTCGTCGCGGTATTCGGCAGGAATTCGAATTGACCGGGCTTTAATGTGCCGGGCGAATGATTGAAGCGAAAAATACCCTGACTCGATTTGTTCACGAAGAATACCTTGAACAGACGCCGGCACTAGAAACGGAAAACCGAACTGACCATTCTCATCGCTAAAGATCGGACTGGCCGTTGCTTCAAAACGACCGAGCAGTTCGCGCAGAAACTCGAAGCGGATGAGGGGCATATCGCATGAAAGAAACAAACCCGCATCGCAAGGGTGTTTGGCAAAAGCGGTAACCACACCGCCGAGCGGCCCCTGGCCAGGGATAAAGTCATGGTCCACGATGGTGACCGGAAGATTTAATTTTCGTGCGGTTTTTGAGATCAGTTCGACGAAGGTCTGGCCTCCCAATTTCAAATTCTGCTTTGGCTTGCCCATTCTCGAGCTTTTTCCCCCGGCGAGGATGAATACCCTGATGAATGGAGCGACGGCTTCTTTCTGTTTTTTCAACGAGAGAGCTTAGGGAGGAGTGAACCCGTTTTTCAACTCGCTTGTGAGGAACTCTGTTGTAATTTCCTTCAGGGAAATCGATTCATGGATACACATCAGAAAGCGTTGCAGATTAACCTGGACCCGAGCAAATACGGAACTTTTGCGGAAATTGGAGCCGGGCAGGAGGTGGCGAGGTGGTTTTTTCGGGTAGGCGGAGCTGCGGGGACAATCGCGAAATCGATGTCGGCCTATGACATGATCGTGAGCGATGCGATTTACGGGCCTACGGAGCGATATGTCAGCCGGCAACGGTTGCAAACAATGCTGGAGTATGAGTTCAAGCTGCAATGGGACCGGCTGAGCAGCAAACGCGGAGACACGACGAAATTTTTTGTATTCGCGGACACAGTTACAGCGAGGTCGTATAAGAATCGAGACGAGTGTCATGGGTGGATGGGCATCCGGTTCCAAACGGAGCCCAGAGCAGAGCCTTCGCAAATCATCATTCACGTGCGGATGTTGGATCATGAGAACTTGCAGCAGCAGGAAGCGCTCGGGATCATGGGGGTCAATTTGACCTATGGAGCGCTTTATCATTTTCAAGATCCGGTAACGCTGATTTTGTCGCTGCTTGATTCGCTCACGCGCGAGCGAGTGGAAGTGGACATGATCAAATTTACGGGGCCTGCGTTTGGGGAAGTGGACAGCCGATTGATGAGCCTGCAGTTGGTGGAACATGGGTTGGCAAACGCGGCGATGTTCTCCGCGGATGGCGAGGTGGTGCAGGCCGCGGACATGCTTTATAAAAAGGCGATCATTGTTGAGCGCGGGAGCTTCCGCCCCGTGACGAGGACCACCCTGGATATGCTTACCTGCGCGCAGGCGCAATTCGTGCAGGAACCAAGCGTGCAGGGAGAACAAATCGAAGTCCTGATGGAAATGACACTGCGCAATCTCACAACTGAGTCCGGAATCGATCACAAGGACTTTTTGGAACGGGTCGATTTATTATGCAGCCTTGGAAGGAACGTTTTGATTTCAAATTACGGAGAATATTACCGTCTGGCGCAGTATTTATTCCGCTACACCAAAAAAATGATCGGGATCGTCATGGGTATTCCGAGTTTGCGAGAGATTTTCGATGAGAAATACTACACGGACCTGGAGGGCGGAATTTTGGAATCGTTCGGGCGATTGTTTAAAAACGCGCTGAAGCTCTATGTTTATCCACTCCAGGACCAAAACACCGGGGCGATCATTACGGCGAATAATTTACGGGTGGCACCGCATTTGCAGCACCTTTACGCATACCTGACAGAGAACCATTTCATTCAGCCAATCAAGGATTACAACGAATGCTGCCTCCCGATTTTCTCGCGGGATGTTCTTAACTTGATCAAATCGGGGGATTCGGGTTGGGAAATCATGGTGCCGCCGCAGGTCGCCATGATTATCCGGGAAAGGAAGTTGTTCGGCTATAAGGGGTGAGGGAGCAGAGAGAGAATTCGCCCAGTTTGAAGAGGAACACCGGTGCCGGTGCCTAAGAATGGACTGCGAGAGGGGGGTTGCGAGAATGGAAAACAGTGCTAATTTCCGCACTCCTACACACATGTCAGCCCGTTCCATTCAAAGTTCATTTTCGCCCTGTTTCTGCTTCGAGGACGAAGGGCCGCTCATTGCCGCGCGTTTGATGGATGAACATCGGCTTCGCACCATCCTTGTTCTGAATCGCGAACATTCGGTCGTTGGCCTCTATACCCTTGAAGAACGCGGGGTGAGTTTCCGGCGCAGTGTAGATGCGGCGGTTCACGCGAGGAATTAATGGAGTTCTGGCACGGGCCAGGGACTTCATCGACAAAGTCATCTGTTCGCACGCATCTGCCCTCGCCGGGACGGAAGCTTGCATGGGGTGATATTCCGGACGGTTTCCAAGATACTGGCACTTTGAGAAGCGAGCGACACAAACGTCTGTGTGCTGTGACGAAGGTGCGCCATTCTGTCTCGGTTAGATTGCCCAAGATCTCATTCGTTTATAAGTCATAGTATTAACCATAAAGTACTTACATATCCAATTACTGTTTGGCACCTCCCCTGCTCTCATGATCAAAGGAATTTAAGATTAAAAGAGAGATAATATGGCAAAAGTACTCGGTATTGATTTGGGGACGACAAACTCTTGCATGGCGGTTATGGAAGCGGGTGAGCCGGTTGTGCTTGAAAATAGCGAAGGGAAGCGAACCACTCCTTCAGTCGTTGCATTTACGAAATCTGGCGAACGTATTGTGGGGGAAGCCGCAAAGCGCCAGGCAATCACGAACGCTCGAAATACAATTTACTCGGTGAAGCGCTTCATGGGGAGGAAGTTTGATGAAGTGCAGGAGGAGCTTAAGCGGGTACCTTACAATGTTGTGCGCGCAGCGAACGGAGATGTGGCCGTGGAAGTGGAATTCGAAGGGAAATCGCAACAATTCAGCCCTCCAGAGATTTCC
The DNA here is from genome assembly GCA_051955955.1 of Verrucomicrobiota bacterium. Classification (GTDB taxonomy): domain Bacteria; phylum Verrucomicrobiota; class Verrucomicrobiia; order Limisphaerales; family SXQI01; genus DASVNK01. The sequence goes on along the minus strand of JBQCGE010000037.1, from coordinate 13,858 downwards.
GCGATGATTTTAACCAAGCTTAAAGCAGATGCGGAAATGCGTTTGGGTGAGAAAGTGACCCAGGCAGTGATCACGGTTCCCGCGTATTTCAATGATTCACAGCGTCAGGCGACGAAAGATGCCGGACGCATTGCGGGCCTGGAAGTGCTCCGCATTATCAACGAACCGACCGCCGCATCCCTTGCCTATGGTCTCGACAAAAAGAAGGACGAGGAAATTGCGGTTTACGACCTGGGCGGCGGCACCTTCGATATCTCCGTGCTGGAGATTGGCGACGGCGTTTTCGAAGTCAAAGCAACCAATGGTGACACTCATTTGGGCGGTGATGACTGGGATAACCGGATCATGGATTGGATCCTGGACGAATTTAAGAAAGAGCATGGAATGGATTTGCGGAAGCAGCCCGATGCCATGCAACGAATCAAGGAAGAGGCTGAAAAAGCAAAGATCGCCCTCTCCAGCTCGCAGCAGTACGATGTTAATCTACCCTTCATCACCGCGGATGCCACTGGCCCAAAGCATATCAGTATGAAGCTGACCCGGGCCAAAATGGAACAGCTTTGCGACGATTTGTTCGAGCGGACCATTGGCCCGGTAAAAGCCTGCTTGAAGGATGCAGGGATGACGGCTGAGAAGGTGGATGAATTAGTGCTGGTCGGCGGTATGACCCGCATGCCTCGCGTTGTGGAAACTGCCCGGACGCTGGTAAACAAACCACCGCATCAAGGCGTGAACCCGGACGAAGTCGTGGCAATTGGGGCTGGGATTCAGGGTGGTGTGCTTAAGGGTGAGGTGAAAGACGTTCTGCTCCTGGACGTAACGCCATTGTCGCTCGGCATCGAAACTTTGGGTGGAGTTTTCACGAAACTGATCGAACGCAATACCACGATTCCGACACGGAAGTCTGAAATCTTCTCTACCGCCGCGGACAGCCAGCCCGGAGTGGAAATCCATGTTTTGCAGGGTGAACGGCAGTTTGCCCGCGACAACAAGACGATTGGCAAGTTTAACCTGACGGATATCCCCCCTGCTCCACGCGGGGTGCCGCAAATCGAAGTTACATTTGATATCGATGCCAACGGCATTTTGCATGTGAGCGCCAAGGATCTCGGCACCGGGAAGGAACAGAAGATCACGATCACGGCCAGCAGCGGCCTCTCCAAGGATGAGGTTGAGAAAATGCGCAAAGACGCTGAAGCCCACGCTGAGGAGGATCGAAACCGGCGTGAAGAAGTTGAGGTGCGCAATGAAGCGGATAACGCGGTTTATCGCTCAGAAAAGATGCTCAAGGAAAGCGGCGATAAACTCTCCGCCGATGCTAAAAGCAAAATTGAATCGGCCACCAACAGCGTAAAAGAAGCGTTGAAAGGGACGGACCGGGCTGCGATCAAGAGCGCTTCGGAGAAGTTAAACGAGGTCTGGCAAACCGTATCCGCCGAGCTTTACAAGAATGCTTCGCAGCAGGCGGGCGGACCGGGTGCTGGTGCACAACCAGGCGGGCCTGGCGCTGGCCCCGGTGCGGAAGCGGGCCAGAATGCAGCGGGATCGAAGGGTGGCGGCAAGGATGAGGGCCCCATCATTGACGCTGAAGTAGTAGACGAAAAACCATAAGAACAATTGAAACAGGCCGTGTGCAGAGCGCGGCCTTGTTCTTTTGGTCAATTCCCTGAAATCTGTTATACTGACGGCTTTTCCCGCAGCGAGTGCGGCGGGATTTAATTCGGAACTGAACCAAAACTAAACAAAACTGATATATGGCATTGAACGTTAAGCCTCTCGGCGATCGAATTCTCGTGGAAGCGGTCGAAGAGAAGGAAGTTAAAAAAGGCGGCATCATCATTCCTGATAGCGCCAAGGAAAAACCGATGGAAAGCGTCGTCGTGGCGCTCGGCACGGGCAAAGTAGATGACAATGGCAAGAAAGTGCCCTTTGAAGTGAAGAAGGGCGACCGCGTGCTGGTCAGCAAATATGGCGGCACGGAAATCAAACTCGACGGCCGGGAATATAAAATTCTCAATGCCGACGACATTCTCGCAATCCTCGAATAATTCAGCGAAACCTCAGATTTAAAAAGATTATGGCAGCAAAACAACTCCTCTTTGACGAGACAGCTCGTCAGTCCCTCTTGAAGGGCGTGAACAAACTTGCCCGCGCGGTTACAGCGACTCTCGGGCCCAAAGGGCGCAATGTCGTCCTCGACAAAAAATTTGGTTCACCCACCGTCACCACGGACGGTGTGACTGTGGCCAAGGAAATCGAACTGGAAGATCCATACGAAAATATGGGCGCACAGATGGTGCGCGAAGTGGCGAGCAAGACAAGCGATGCAGCCGGCGACGGCACCACCACAGCGACTGTCTTGGCGGAGGCGATTTTCCGCGAAGGCTTGAAGAACGTCACCGCGGGGGCAAGCCCGATCAGCCTGCAACGCGGAATTCAAAAAGCGGTGGATGCGGCAGTGGAACAACTGGCCAAAATCGCCAAGCGCGTAAAGGACAAGGAAGAAATCAAGCAGGTTGCGACCGTTTCGGCCAACTGGGATTCCACCATTGGCGAAATCATTGCCGATGCGATGGATAAAGTAGGCAAAGATGGAACCATCACGGTTGAAGAAGCCAAGTCGATCGAAACCACGCTCGATGTGGTGGAAGGCATGCAGTTCGATAAAGGATATCTTTCTCCTTACTTCGTTACTAACGCGGAATCGATGGAAGCCCGCCTGGATGATCCTTACATCCTGATTTTCGAGAAGAAGATCAGCACGTTGAAGGACATGCTCCCGCTGCTCGAAAAAACCGCGAAGACCGGCAAGCCGCTGCTGATCATTGCTGAAGATGTGGAAGGCGAAGCCCTTGCAACTTTGGTAGTCAATAAATTGCGTGGAACCCTCCAGGTTTGCGCCGTCAAGGCCCCTGGTTTTGGCGACCGCCGCAAAGCGATGCTGGAAGATATCGCCATCCTGACCGGTGGCCGATTCATCAGCGAGGACATCGGCATCAAGCTCGAAACCGTCGGCCTTGAAGATCTCGGCCGCGCGAAGTCGGTTGTGGTGGACAAGGAAAATACAACGATTGTGGAAGGGACTGGCAAATCATCGGACATTCAGGGCCGTGTCAACCAGATCCGCCGCGCGATCGAAGAAACCACTTCGGATTACGACCGCGAAAAACTGCAGGAACGCCTGGCGAAGCTCGCTGGCGGTGTTGCCGTGATTAACGTCGGCGCGACGACTGAAACCGAAATGAAGGAAAAGAAGGCCCGCGTGGAAGACGCTTTGCACGCGACCCGCGCCGCAGTTGAAGAAGGAATCGTTCCTGGCGGTGGCGTTGCCCTGCTCCGCTGCATCCCAGCAATCGATGCGGTGAAATTGGAAGGGGACGAACAAATTGGCGTGGATATCGTGAAACGCGCAATTGAAGCCCCCCTCCGCTCCCTGGCATCGAATGCCGGAGTGGAAGGCTCGATCATCGTGCAGGAAGTGAAGCGCCGCAAAAACAACGAAGGATACAACGTTGGAACCGGTCAATATGAAGACCTGGTGAAAGCGGGGGTAGTGGATCCGAAGAAAGTGACCCGCACCGCGCTGCAAAACGCAGCTTCGATCGCGGCACTTCTGTTGACCACGGAATGCCTCATTACCGAACTCCCTGAAAAAGAAAAACCAGCTCCAGCCGGTGGCCATGACCATGGCGGTATGGGTGGCATGGGCGGAATGGGCTACTAAAAGATTAGCGACCTGAAAAGGTTGCAGAGGAACCGAGAGGCTGGCAGAAATGCCAGCCTTTTTGCTGCCCTGGTGGGATCCAAGGTTTGTAATTTGTTTTTACAAAAAACTCATGAATTGCGCGTTAGCAAATGAACGGAAAGACTGAGTAGAAATCCGGTTTGCGATTTAAGGGGTTTTCCCGAGTGACGCATCAGGAGTAGAAGTATCAGAACAGCAACCGTTTGCAAATCAATGCCCTCGATTACATTTTAACGATTCTTTTAAGCCTAGTTAGATGCGCTCAATTTAAAATACAGGGCTTGAATTGGCTTCAGATATGCTCAACCCTCGCAGTTCAATATGAAGTCCAAGCGACTGCGCTTAACCATGAATGCCGGAGAGGAGGCAGAGATTCCAAAGGATTGGTATCCTTCCCGGCTGTCCGAACCTATCAATTGGGAGCAAATGCCTGCCCCCCTGCCGATCACACCGATTGAACCGGATGAAATCATTCGGGACATAATCGAAGCTACTCTGGTGAAAGTAAAAAATAACGCTGCGGCTGAAGTGGCTGAAGCGGCTGCCCGTTGTCTCAATATTTTAAACGCCAAAAAAGTTTAGGACAGAGGCGTTTTCTTCCGTGAACGTCCCCTGAATGGGATCAAAGGGTTGAATCCAGAATTAACGAAGCTGGGTCAATAACCAGGGGCGTGGTCCGACCAAGCATATCCAGGAGGACTTCCACCCGCTTGTGTGGAGTGAGCACTTTGAGCACCTTCGCGCTCATGCCCTGAAATGGGCCTTCCCCGATCACAACCTGATCACCGGGTTCAACATGCCGCTCACAATCCTGAATTTCGGCTTCTCCGAAACTTTCTCTTAACTCCTCAATAAAATCGTCTGGAACCGTGGGAATGCGGTTTCCGAAATGGACGATTGTGCTCACGCTCGGTGAGTATTTCACCTTGTATAGGTATTGTTGCGGGTCGAATTTCGCGAAGACATAGTTGGGAAAAAGCGGTTCTACAAAAGCCACTACACCTCTACGCGTTGGTTTTTTGACCCTTAAACGCGGATTAAACACCTCAACTCCTTCAATGGCTCGCAGATGAGCGGCAGCAATATGCTCCCGCTTGCGCTGGGAACGGATGCAAAACCAAGGTTTGGGAGCATGGGCTTCAATGATGAGATTGGCGGGAGTTGTTTCAGAATGCGCCTGAGCCCCTGATGCTGAAGAATTTCTGAACACAAACCAGTATCGGAACGATAGGCGGGGCATTCAACGTCAAATACTTATCTTTACGCGACAGAGACGCGTGCCTCGCTACGTGAAAAAAGAAGGTAAAGAAGCATCGATTTGTGGCGATACAAGGAGAGTTACCGGAATGATTAGTCGAGTGCAACGCGAGTTGTAATCTGTTGGCAATCAATAGGATTGGCCTTATGTCGCGTTTTGATAACCACTGTCATCCACGGATAACCCCTATTGATTGCGTAAGAAATTTCACTAGCGCATTGTCACTCCCTCGGGAACCGCGCAGAGGACAAGTTCAGGCTCAGTGGGTTCAAACAATAACGATTCGGTGCGAGCTGAATTCAGCAACGAGGTTGAAAAAATGACCAAGTGCGGAGCTTTCCCGAAATTCGGAATGAAGGTTCATGAGACAAGCGGGCATTCTGAATGGGCAGTTATCGGGGCAGCACACAAATGGACCTCTCCTTTTGGAAGGCAGGAGGAAGCGCGATGAAAACCGTCCAGCAATTACCGCTTAAACAAAAAATTTCGAAAGGGGGAAACTTGAACGCATTTACTTTGCCTGCGGAGGAACGGCACCTGGGTGCGGTGGCAGAAAGAACAAAGGGACCGTTGTGGAAACGATTCCTGGACATCAGTTGCCTTTTGCTGGCAGCTCCCACCGTCTTACCACTGATGTTGTTCATTTCCTGTTTTATCAAGCTTGTTTCGCCAGGCCCCATCTTTTTTAAACAAGAACGGATTGGGTTAAATGGCCGCAGGTTCCTTTGCCTGAAGTTTCGCAGCATGAAGGTGAATGCAGATACGCAAGTGCATCAGAGTCATTTGAAGGATCTGATTCATTCGAATGTCCCAATGACCAAGATGGATGCCAAAGGTGACAAACGTCTGATCCCTTTTGGGAGTTTATTGCGATCGAGCGGGCTCGATGAATTGCCGCAATTAATCAACGTTTTAAAGGGTGAAATGAGCCTGGTTGGTCCCCGCCCCTGCACCCCTTACGAATTTGAACAGTATGAAGGCTGGCACAAGGAACGGTTCCGGGCGGTTCCTGGCTTGACCGGCTTATGGCAGGTGAGTGGAAAAAATAAGACGACCTTCAACGAAATGATCAACCTGGATATTCATTATGCTGACCATGCCTCAATCTGGCTGGATCTGAAGATCATGTTGAAAACTTTTCCCGTATTGATCAGCCAAATTCAAGAATCTCGAACCAGGAACACAGGAGTAAAATCGTGAAGAAAAAAATAATAAACATGGCCGTAGTGGGTTGCGGATATTGGGGCCCGAACCTGATCCGTAATTTCCGAGGCACTGCCGGCGCCAAGGTGAAAGTCATCTGCGATAAAGATGTCGAACGACTTTCAAAACTGAAGAGCCTTTACCCTGAGGTCCAAACCGAAACGGAATTTGAGAACGTCATCAACGACAAGACGATTGAAGCGGTGGTGATCGCGACCCCGGTTCGTTTTCATTTCAAGATGGCCAAAGCTGCGCTGGAAGCAGGAAAACATACCTTCATCGAGAAACCGATGGCGGCGAGTTCAGCGGAATGCAGCGCCCTAATCGAGATTGCCGAAAAAAACCGGCTGACGTTGATGGTCGGCCATACTTTCCTGTATTCCTCGCCAGTTCGAAAAATCAAGGAAATCATCCAATCCGGTGATATTGGGCAGATTCAATACATCAGCTCACGGCGGTTGAACCTGGGACTTTACCAGAAGGATATTAATGTGGCGTGGGATTTGGCGCCGCACGACATTTCAATTGTGCTCTACATCATGGAGGAATCTCCGATGAGCGTGAATTGCCGTGGCAATTGCCATGTGACACCCGGGATCGAGGATGTGACCAACATGGCACTCACCTTCCGGCACAATCAATTGGCCACAATTCAAAACAGCTGGCTGGACCCACGCAAAGTTCGCGAAATGACGATTGTAGGGACGCGCCGGATGATTGTTTACGATGATTTGGAACCGCTCGAGAAAATCAAGATTTACGACGCTCGCGTGGATCGCCCACCGCATTACAATACTTTTGCCGAGTTTACCTATTCCTATCATTACGGTGATATTTATATTCCCTATGTGAAACAGGAGGAACCGCTGAAGGTGGAATGCCAGCACTTTATTGATTGCATCAATACGGGCGCGGCACCGATTACCGATGGCCGTCATGGGTTGGAACTCGTGAAGATCCTTGAGGCCTCTTCCGAATCGCTGAAACAAAACGGATCGGCGATTTATATTGATGCACCAGAGATCGTGGAGCACAAGCCGGTGATCCAGATTCGCACTGGCAATCGCATTCCAAACGGGAATGGAAACGGAATTTCCGATGGGCGAATCGTGGGAGTTAAATCGAACGGCAAAAGGCCGGCAAATAATGCGGCCAAAATATAATTAGTTTGTAATAATATAATGCTGATATGGCAATCCCTTTCTTAAACCTCAAAGCGCAGCACCAACCTTTAAAGCAGGAGATTCTTGCCGCCGTTTCTGAAGTGCTCGACAGCACTGCATTCGCAGGCGGGCATTACGTGACGAAATTCGAAGAAGAATTCGCAGCGTATTGCCAGGTCAAACATGCAGTCGGGGTGGGCAACGGCACCGATGCGCTCTGGTTCGCCTTATTAGCCCTGGGTATTGGACACGGTGATGAGGTGATTACGGTGCCGAATACCTTCATCGCCACCGCCGAAGCGATTACCTATTGTGGGGCAAAACCGGTCTTCGTGGATGTGGATGAAGAAACGTGCACGATGAATCCAGCCCTGATTGAGGCCGCTATTACTCCTCGGACCAAGGCGATTATACCGGTTCACCTATATGGTCAAATGGCGGACATGGACCCAATCATGGAGATTGCGCGCAAGCATAAATTATTCGTTATTGAAGATGCCTGCCAGGCGCATGGCGCTGAATACAAGGGACGAAGGGCGGGGTCAATCGGGGATGTGGGTTGCTTTAGTTTTTATCCTGGCAAAAACCTGGGAGCCTGTGGTGAAGCGGGTGCTTCGGTGACGAATAGCCTTGAATTGAAGAACCGGATGGCGATGTTCCGCGATCATGGCCAGGCTAAGAAATATTATCATAACGTCGTGGGTTGGAATGGCCGCATGGACGGCATCCAGGGCGCGATCCTGAGCATTAAATTAAAGCATTTGGATGCATGGACCGAAGCCCGAAGAACCCATGCAGCCGCTTATAATGAGCTTTTATCTCACACGCACGGAGTTCTAACGCCCAAGGAATTGGCACATAATAAACATGTGTATCACCTGTATGTCTTGCGGATCAAGAACCGCGACCAGGTGCTCAAAGCGCTTGGCGAAAAAGGCATTAGTTGTGGTATCCATTACCCGGTTCCGTTACACTTGCAGGAGGCTTATGCGTCCCTCGGCTTGGAACGTGGATCATTCCCGGTATCCGAACGGTGTTCTGAAGAGATTATTTCACTGCCGATGTTTGCGGAACTTTCGAAGAAGGATATCCAGGAAGTGGTTCGTGAACTCACTTCACTCGTGCAGGCGACACCCGAGACCGCCGTGGCGTGATTTTGCAACCGGTCAATCCCAAATCAGCAAGAGGAACGGGTTACCCGGAACCGCGATGGGTAAGCCCATTGGAAATTGCTGAATGGGATCCACTGCTCTCGACACACCCCGCCGCAACGGTGTTTCACTCGCGCGGCTGGGCTCAAGTCCTCAACAAAACTTACGGATATCGTCCTCAGTACTTAGTCGTCGCGGACCAACACCGGTTATGGGCTCTGTTGCCTGTTTTCGAAGTCAGTAGCTGGCTTACAGGCCGGCGTGGAATTTGCCTCCCATTCACGGATGAGTGCGAGGCGCTGGAATCGACAGCCATTCGTGGTACTGAGTTGTTTGAAAATGCGAAGGATTTAGGGCGCAAAAAGAAGTGGAAATATCTGGAAACTCGCGGCGGAGCGAACTCAACCAAAGCCTCGACAAGTTATTTCGAGCATTCCCTTGAATTGACTTTCGAGGAGCAGCAACTTTTCGAAAATCTGGCTCCTGCAATGCGGCGCGCAATCAGGAAAGCTGAGAAATCGGAAGTCCGAGTGGAATCCAGCCGGAGCCAGGATGCATTACAGAGGTATTATAAGCTGCATCAATTAACGCGCAGGAAGCACGGTTTACCTCCTCAGCCAATTTCGTTTTTCGAAAATGTCTGGTCGGAGCTTATCCAAAAGGGACATGGTGATATTTTTTCAGCGTGGGTGGGCAAGGAAGTTGTTGCGAGCGCGATCTTTTTACATTTTGGCCGTCGAGTCATTTATAAATTTGGTGCGTCGGATTCCGCCCACCAGGATTTAAGGGCAAACAATCTTTTGATGTGGCACGCAATTCGCAATTATTCCAATCTCGGATTCGAGTCACTTTCGTTTGGCCGGACTTCAATGCCGCAGGAAGGATTGCGTCGCTTTAAAAAAGCTTTCGGCGCCACGGAGAAGATCCTTAACTATTCACGGTTTTCCTTTGCCACTAACTCCTTTGTCGCTGTGCCGGATGGTGCTTCAGGCGCGCATGAAATCATTTTCCGCAACCTGCCGCTCGGTCTTAGCAAACTTTGCGGCGCCCTGCTCTATCGTCATATTGCTTAATCCACCCCTTTAAACTGAGCCCGCCCGATAAATTATGAATCCCAAAAATACACCTCCGCCGTCTTCCGGGTCGATGGGGCTCAATGACGTGCTGTTCGTGCTCTTCCGTCACAAATGGAAGATAATCTTTTTTACATTACTCGGTTGCGGGGCGGCTGTGGGCGTCTACTTTTTCAGACCGCCGGAATATGTTTCTGAATCGAAGGTTCTGATTCGCTATATCAAAGACGATAAAGGACCGGATGCTGCGGTCGAAACGGATATTGTACGTCCTGAGGCTCGTGGCAGCAGCATCGTAAGTTCGGAACTGGAGATTTTTCAAAGCCGTGATTCCATCGTGCGAGCGGTGAGAAGAATTGGGGCTTCCAAAATTTTGGCAAAATATGGCGGCGGCACCAATGAGCTTGTAGCTGCTGGGGTTCTTTTCAGTAATTTGAAAGTGGAAGGCACTAAGAGCGGCGTCATTATTGCCGAGCTCAGGATGAAAGACCCTGACCTTGCTCAAAAGGCTCTGGATGCGATGGTGGAGGAATACCTGCAGCGTACGGGCGAGATTCATCGTGCAGGCGGCACGTTTGATTTTCTTCAGGATCAGACAGGCCGGATTCGCCAAAGTCTCGCCGCCATGGACGAGGAGTTAAGGAAGGCAAAACAAAACGCAGACATTACAACCCTGGCAGAGACAAAATCCGAAAATGCCAAACAACTCTCATCTTTCCAAGCCCAGATTAATGCAACTGAAGCTGAATTGGCACAAAAGGAGGCGCAGTTGCTGGAATACGAAAAAATGGGAGCAATGAGCAATGCTAAGAAAGAGGAAGACAGCAATAATCAAAGTCCAAAGGCTTCACCAGCCGATCTTGCAAAGGCTCAGTCCTTAGTTAAAAAGCTTGAAGGTTTAAAAAACCATGAATCAGAACTCTTACTGACTTACACCGAATCCAGTAAGTTTGTCGTCCAGGTTCGCGATCAAATTACTGAAGTGGAAAAAGAAATTAAAGCAACTGGAATAGATCCAGACCAGTTGCTCGCCATGAGCAACGCTGGCAAGGCGAGTGTTTCCCCAATCAAACTCTTCGATCGCGAAGCTGCACGTGCGGAAATTGCCGCGCTGAAATCAAAGTTAATAGTTTTGAACAGCCAACTTGAAAAAGTTAACGATAAGATAAAGAAGGTCAATCAGGCTGAAGATTCAATTGTCGCTCTCCAACGAAAACGTGACCTGACGGAAGAATCCTATCTCTATTTCTCAAAAAGTCTTGAGCGCGCTCGGATTGACCAGGATGTCGATTCTGGAAAATTGAATAACATTCAAGTAGTTGAACGCGCTACTTTGGCCAAGCAGGATTTAAAACCTTTCTTGAAGATGGTCGGCATGGCTTTCTTCGGCTGTTTTGGAACCGGGCTGGCTCTGGCCTTTCTTTCGGATCTGGTATTTGACCCAACGTTTAAACGAAGCCGTGAAGTTGAGAATACGGTGGGGATTCCAGTGCTCGCCACCATTCCAAGGTTGGGACGCAATGGACATCGTAAACGCTTGAAGGCTGCTAAAAACGGCGATATTGGAAAGCCAGCAGAACTCTATCTCGAAAATGGCGAAATCCCACCTTGGGACGATAATGATCCAATGATGGATTATTATGAAGCGGTTCGTGATCGCGTCGTAATGTCCTACGAAGGCGACCCGCATAAGCCTAAAATCGTCGGTCTGACCAGTTGCAGTAAAAATGCTGGCGTAAGTCGGCTCGCTACTGGGCTAGCAGCCAGTCTTTCGCGCGATGTGGAACGAAACGTACTGCTGATCGGGCTGGAAAAAAACAAAGTTTCCGTCTCCTCTTTCGCCAAGGGTCGCCCTTCCTCAGGAACCCCGGAATTAAATCACAACGATGAATCGCAGGCCTTGGTGCAACAGAACCTTTCAAGCCTCACCACCACCGGCCGCAATCTTGCCGGAGCGAGCATTGTTCAAAGCTTTTCCGATCTATTGCCGAAATTCAAAACCGCCGATTACGATTATATCATTTTCGATCTTCCTCCCATCACGCAAACAAGCGGTTCCCTGCGTCTCGCCAGTCAGATGGAACGTACTCTCCTCGTAGTTGAAGCCGAAGAAACTCCCAAGGCAACGGTCAAGAGGGCAAAATCCTTAATGGCCACTTCCAAAACACAGCTTTACGCTGTCCTCAACAAAACCAAGTCCTATGGACCTAAAATCCTGCACGAGGATATTTAGTTCCTAATCCCCTGCTCTCTTCCCGGTTTTAATCCCCTGCTACTTTGTCGCTGCTTCGACATATCTATTACGATCTCAAGCCGTACTTGCCTTCACCAGTTCGATTGGCAATGCGCCGTCATCTTGCTTCAAGGATTGAATCTGCTTCGAGAGATATTTGGCCCATCAAACGGGCGGCGGCCCATCCGCCGGAGAATTGGAAAGGATGGCCGGACGGCAAACGTTTTGCCCTGATTCTCACGCACGATGTTGAGAGCCAGAAAGGTTTAGACCGGACGTTGGACCTTGCCATGGCGGAGGAGTCTCTCGGTTTTCGCTCAGCCTTTAATTTTATTCCTGAGGGATCCTATCATACTCCTGCGGAGGTCCGGCTGGAACTCTCCCGCCGCGGTTTTGAGGTGGGCGTTCACGATTTGCATCACGATGGGAAACTGTATCGGTCGCAAGGCGATTTCAACACCTCAGCCCAGCGAATTACTTCTTACTTGAAGGAGTGGAAAGCTGTCGGTTTCCGCTCAGGGTTCATGCATCATAACCTGGATTGGGCACATGCGCTCGATGTGGAATACGACATGTCCACATTTGATACAGACCCGTTCGAACCACAACCAGAAGGAGCGGATACAATATTTCCATTTTGGGTAAATCCCTCAACCACCTCGCCGAATGGTGCGAAACGAAGTGGCTATATCGAACTCCCCTACACCTTAACGCAGGATTCGACTTTATTTTTGCTGTTGAATCAGCCAGATATTACCATTTGGAAGGAAAAGCTCGACTGGATTGTCCAGCATGGCGGGATGGCCCTGATCAACGTGCACCCGGATTACATTAATTACGAAAACCGTCGTAATAATCGGGAATATCCGCTTTCCTTCTATTTAGACTTTTTAAAATATGTCAAAGAGCGTTATTCGGGTGAATACTGGGCTGCCCTGCCCCGGGATGCCGCTCGCTACTGTCGGGAATTTAAGCCTATCAAACCTTCTCTTTCTCATAAAAAAGTCTGTATGCTTTCGTACAGCTTCTACGAGCGCGATAACCGCGTGATGCGGTATGCGGAAGCCTTGGTGAATCGCGGCGACTGCGTTGATGTAATCGCCTTGCAATCGGATGACAGCATCAAGCGCAAAGAAGTGATCCAGGGGGTTAACGTTTCACGAGTTCAAAAAAGGTTGCGGAACGAAAAAAACAAACTGGCTTATTTGTACCGATTAATTCGGTTTCTCTTCGTCGCTTCCTTCACCATCACCCGCAATCATTTGTTCAAGCGTTATGATGTGCTCCATATTCATAACGTGCCCGATTTTCTTGTTTTTGCCGCTTGGTTTCCGAAGCTTTTAGGCGCGCGAATAATCCTGGATATCCACGATATTCTTCCCGAATTTTTCGCAAGTAAGTTCAATGCTGGCGCTTCAGATTTTTATGTGCGCCAATTGGAATCCGTGGAGAAGGCCTCCTGCTCCTTTGCGGATCACGTGATTATATCCAATCACCTCTGGCTGGATACCATCACCCGGCGTTCGGTCCCGGCTGAAAAATGTTCCGCAATCGTGAACCATGTGGACCAGGACGTGTTTTATTCACGGGAACGCACTCGTACTGACAACGCCATTATCGCGATTTTTCCTGGGGGTTTACAGTCCCACCAGGGACTCGACATCGCGATCCGAGCATTCCAAAAAGTTGTCGAGGAATTTCCCACTGCCGAATTCCACATTTACGGCGATGGCAACATGAAGGATGAGTGGACTAAACTTGCGGCAGATTTAGGCCTGCAAGAACATGTTCGCTTCCTCCCTCCCCTGCCCATTCATGAAATTGCCGACAAAATCGCCAATGCAGATATCGGTCTGGTCCCGAAGCGCGCGGATTCGTTCGGCAACGAAGCCTACAGCACTAAAATCATGGAATTTATGTCCCAGGGCATTCCGGTAGTGGCATCGCGAACCAAAATTGATTCCTACTATTTCAATGATTCCCTGCTGGCGTTTTTTGAATCGGGAAATTCCGATGACATGGCCGAAAAAAT
>JBQCGE010000036.1:0-3129 GCA_051955955.1 Verrucomicrobiota bacterium | reverse complement strand
GCGTGCAGGTCAACGAAGGGGATTTGCATAAAATTATAAATCACGAAGTTTCCGGGCAGGATTCCCAGCATAAATTCCCGGAGAAGTAATGTCTTTCGTCACAACACTTCCCGCCCCAATCACGACATTGTCGCAAATTTTCACAGGGAGGATCGTTGCATTGGACCCAATGCTCACATGATCACCGATGTGGGTGGAGAACCAGAGCGATTTGTCACCTCCAGCCGGGCCGCCATTCGAGAAGAGGTCGTTGATGAACATAACCCCGTGCCCGATAAAGCAGTTATCGCCAATGGTGACCAATTCGCAAATGAACGTATGCGATTGGATGCGGGTGTTGGAACCAATTGTCACGCTCCGCTGCACTTCCACGAAAGGCCCGATGAAACTGTTATCCCCGATTTTGCATCCGTAAAGATTGACGGGCTGAATCAGCGTCACTTTTTCACCAAACACGACGTCAACGATTCCACTCTGCAGGATTCTTGGTTCACCCATAAAAATTATTTCATTAATCCGAGACGGCATTCACTGGGACGAAAACGAAGAGCCACTTCGCGCCGGGTTTCGATTGATTCGTAAATGGCCGTGATCAGCTCGAGACTTCTCCGGCCGGCCAGCCCATCCACCAATTGCTGGCAATTCGTGCGAATGCAATCAATCACATGCTCGTAATATTGAGAGTGGCCATACCCGGCTGGATGCGGCGGATTCGAGCCATAATCTTCAAAAACTTTTTCATCTCCCTCGCGCGGTTCGGCGAATTGCCAGGTTTTCAATTTATCCATCGCAAACCCGGCAACTTCCACAGCTCCTTTTTCGCCCAGGACCGAAATGGAACCTTCCAGGTCTTTTGGTCGAGTGGCAGTGGTGGCTTCAATAACTCCCAAAGCTCCATTCTTGAAGCGCAGGGTCACTATGGCAGTGTCTTCCGCTTCGATCTTGACCAGAGCGGTTGTTGCCATTCCAAAAACTGAATCGACCGGTCCCATCAACCATTCAAGGCAATCGATATGATGGCTTGCCTGATTCGCAAGAACTCCACCGTCGTAAGCCCATGTCCCGCGCCATGACGCCTGATCATAGTAATCCTGGCGGCGACACCAGCGGACCCGGACTGTGCCCAATACTAACTTTCCAAAACGGTCCTGCTCAACCGCCTGCCGTAACGCCTGGATAGGTTGGTTAAAGCGGTTCTGTTTTACGACAAAAAGCTTCACTCCATGTCGGTCGCAGACGTCGATCATCTTATCCGCGTCATCCAGCGTCAGCGCCATTGGTTTCTCGACAATGATTGGTTTGCCATAGGGTGCGAGCTCAACCGCATTTCCAGCGTGCAATCCGCTTGGGGTCAACACGGTCACTGCATCAATATCACCTGCATCCATCAGTTCGCGGATGGAACTCGCGGCACGAACTCCATATTGGCTGGCAAATCGTTGGGCGCGCGTCGCATCCAGATCGCAAACCGCCTGCAATTTGCCGCCAGCAACATGGCCCTGCGCCAGTAATTTTGCATGGCGCTCGGCGATTTTTCCACACCCGACAATCCCAAAACGAATCGTATCACTCATTGAAAAGGGGACAGACTGCACACCTTGCTGAAAATGAAAAGAGGATTTGCCGGACAGGTGTGGCACGGCAAATCCTGAAGAGCGGAAATTATGCTTTATAAACTGGAGCGGCTGGGTTCGGGACCTGCTTCATCACATTGCGTGTATCGATGATGCATTTCGCCCAGTTGCCGAGTTCCTTGTAGTTCACTGCGTCATGCGCCGTGGCAATCAGGATGGCGTCATATTGCGTGATGGTGGCTTTGTCCCATGTGACCGATTTGGTGCCGGTCCAGTGACTATGCTCGCGCGTCGGCGTAATCACGGGCACAAAAGGATCGTAATAAGCCACCTCTGCTCCGCGTTGCTTCAGCATATCGAGGAGGACAAAGGTGGGCGATTCGCGCATGTCATCCACGTTTGCTTTGTAAGCCAGGCCGACCAGCAGGATTTTGCTCCCATTAACCGACTTCTTCTGGTCGTTTAATGCATCCACCACGCGATGGACCACGTAATGCGGCATCGAAGTATTCACTTCACCTGCCAGCTCAATGAATCGTGTATTCTGGCCATATTCGCGAGCCTTCCAGGTCAGGTAAAACGGATCAATCGGGATGCAATGCCCGCCCAGGCCAGGACCAGGATAAAAAGCCATGAAACCAAAAGGCTTCGTTTTTGCTGCATTGATCACTTCCCAGACGTCGATGTCCATCGCGCTGTAAACCATCTTCAACTCGTTGACGAGCGCGATGTTTACGCCGCGGAAAATGTTCTCGAGCAACTTGGTGGCTTCTGCCGCGCGGCAGGAGGAAACCGGAACCAGCGCCTCGATGGCTTTGCCATAAAGTTCCTTTGTTTTCTCCAGGCAGGCAGGAGTAAGGCCGCCGATGACCTTCGGGATCTTGGCCACTTTGCTGCTTGGATTGCCGGGATCTTCCCGCTCCGGAGAAAACGCCAGATGAAAATCGACTCCTGCTTTCATACCGGAACCTTTCTCCAGCACAGCGCGGAGATCCTCGTCCGTTGTGCCGGGGTAGGTGGTTGATTCCAAAACTACCAAAATACCTTTGTGCAGGTGCGGTGCGATGCTTTCGCCAGTTTTGAGGATATACGAAATATCCGGCTCGCGGTTTTTATTCAGAGGGGTCGGCACACAAATGATGACCGCACCCACATTGCGGACCTCGCTAAAATCGGTTGAAGCGCGAAAGTTTCCTTTTGTGACCTGCTCCGCGACGGCAGGCGGTTCGATATGTTTGATGTAGCTCTGGCCGGAATTAAGAACCTTGATCTTTGCCGGATCAATATCGAGCCCGATCACTTTTACCCCCGAGCGGGCGAATTGAAGCGATAACGGGAGCCCTACGTATCCTAAACCGACAATGGCGATGTCCATGCTAATCCTTATAGGTCACAGAATAATCTTTTCGGCAAGAGGGCCGAGTCCCTGTAGTTTTTTTTGAAATCGAACTAATGAGCGGAGCCGTTCGGAGCAAAATTTATATTCTTATTTAGAGAGCATATAGCGGCTTTCATAAATTTCCAAGTTTTAAATGATTCCTGCCCGAGTCCGCGC